>JAEOUG010000057.1 GCA_016839445.1 Candidatus Thorarchaeota archaeon | reverse complement strand
TCTTGGTTGATGGGACCGATGTTGAGATTCGGAGCGCAGACCATCTCTGGGGCAAGGACACTGAAGAGACCTGGGAGGCCCTCAAAGAAGAGACCAATCTGAGGAATCCAGGAATTGCACGGATTGGCATTGCAGGCGAGAACCTTGTGAAGTACGCAAGCATTATCTTCGACCACTTCCGGGCTGCAGGGAGGTCTGGAATGGGTGCGGTTATGGGTTCCAAACTTCTCAAGGCAGTAGTCGTCAGCGGAAAGGACAGAAAAGTACCAGTTGCTGACGCTCAAGGTCTTCAGGAGTATGCAAAGAGCCTCAATGAGGACAAGAAGGAGGATCCTACCTTCCGCATGTACTCTGACCTAGGCACTGCAGGGTACACAGACATGGCAAGCATGCTCTACGGCTCCATGCCTGCAGGATACTACACTGTCTCTGACTTCGACACGTACAATCTGAGTGGCACCACTATGAAGGAAACAATCCTTGTGGGGAAGTCAGCGTGCTATAGGTGCCCGATAGGATGTGGGAGAGTCATTGAGAATGCAGACGGGAAGTATGCGACAGGGAAGTTCGCGGGACCGGAGTACGAAGTCACTGGCACTATGGGCGCTCTCCTGCTGAACAATGACCTAGCAAGTGTGGCCTTCGCAAACAAGAGACTCAACCTTCTCGGTCTTGACACTATATCCTGCGGCAATACTATTGCCATGGCTTACTATCTAGTGAGTGAGGGGAAGATAACACAGGACAACCTAGACGGAGTCAGGCCTGAATGGGGGAACATTGATGCCGCCCTCGAACTAATGGAGAAGATAGCCAGGAAAGAGGGGATTGGCAGTATCATGGCAGAAGGCAGCCTCCAGTTTGGGGAGAAGTTTGGCCTCGGTAACCTAGCCGCCCAAGTGAACGGACTTGAACTCGCCCAGCATGACCCCAGAGGATTCTCCGGATTGGCGATCACATACACAACATCACCTAGAGGTGCATGCCACATGACTGCGGACATGTACAATGTGCAGATGGGGCAAGTCAACGAGGCCTTTGAAATAGAGAGTGAGGACCGATTTGCCAACGAAGCCATCATTACGGCGAAACACCAGAACTTCCGGTGTGTGACCAACTCTGCGCTCATCTGCAACTTCTATCCTGTGGGAGGAGATGAACTCCTGCGGCTTCTCAGGCTGGTGACAGGATGGGACATGGATACTGAGGAGCTGCGACGCGTCGGTGAGAGGATATTCACACTGATGAGACTGCTGAATCTCAAGCTGGGCTATAACACATCTGGAGAGCGGCTACCTGACATCGTGATGAAGCCGCTAGAGGGACCGACTGAGGGACACGTACCAGATGTCGATGAACAGCTCGACACGTGGTACAAATACAGAGCGTGGGACAGGAAGTCTGGAAGGCCATCAAGTGAGGCTCTTGAGAGAACAGGACTATCCGCTCTAGAGTAGTAATCTACTCAAGATCTCCGAGATGACGCAACACTGCCTTCATGATGCCATAGAGGTCCTCGACATCCTTGATTTTGACCTTCTCGTCTGGCGTGTGCGCATTCTTGATGTCCGGGCCAACAGAGAGCATCTGGATTCCGGGAATCTTCGCTCCAATGATACCACACTCCAGTCCTGCATGAATCGCCTTGACCTCAGGCTCCTTGCCAATCATCTTCGTGAAGTGGTTTCTCACGTACTTCAGGAAGGGGCTGGTTGGCTCAGGATTCCAGCCGGGGTATGAGTCCTTCAGAACCACCTTCCATGCCGCAAGCGCTGCGATCTCGGCGAGGCGTTCTCTGAAGTGGTCAAGCTCGGCATCAACGCTGCTCCTCGTGCTTGTGAGGATAATGACTGTTTCACTATCTGTCTTCACGGCGGCCACGTTGTTTGAGGTCTCAACAAGGCCAGGGACATGCGGAGAGAATGTCTGAGGCCCGTGAGGAATCAGGTTCACTGTCCAGATAATGCTCCGTGAGTCCTCTTTGCCGAAGGTGTTTTGTGGAACAGCCTCAGACCACTTGAGGTCCATGTCGGGCTCAAGCGGAATGGCGCCCTTTGCCTCATTCTTGTAGTAGGAGAGAATCTTGTCCCGCTGTGAGACAAGAATACTCTGGACCTCGGCCATTCTGTCGCTCTTGATGCCGAAGATGGCGGTAGCCTCCCTCGGAATAGCATTGTGCTTATCTCCGCCGTTCCAGTCGGCGAGGTGTACATCTGTAACTCGTAGGACCTCCGCCAAAATCGTGGCGAGGAGTTTGTTTGCGTTGGCACGGTGGAGGTGAATGTCAACACCAGAATGACCGCCGAGGAGGCCCTTGACATCCAATCTGAGGAAAGAAAGTCCGGCCCTCGAGGTGCGCTTCATCTCCTTCGAGAAGTTCGTGTCGCCCCCGCCCGCCGAGCCTATTGTGATGACAGCAAGGTCCTCGGAGTCCATGTTGACAAGCAGCTTGCTCCTGATACCCATCTTCTCAGGCTCCAGGCCAAATGCCCCAACTAGGCCAGTCTCCTCGTCAACCGTAATGAGCAGCTCGAGAGGTCCGTGGTGAACCTCAGGATCCAACATCAGAGCCAAGCCAATGGAGGAGCCTATGCCATTGTCGGCACCCAGTGTTGTCCGGTCCGCATCCACCCACTCGCCGTTATCCTGAATCCTGACAGGAATAGACTTCTTATCAAAGTCGAACCCATCAGGCCGCGAAGTCTCGCAGACCATATCCATATGACCCTGCATCAGGAGGGGAGGAGCACGCTCCATTCCCTTAGTTGCCGCTTTCTTCAGTAGGAGGTTGCCGGTCTTGTCTACAACTATCCTAATCTCAATCCCCATCTCTGAGGACTTGGACTCAACGTATCTCTGAATAGCGTCGCGAATCCTCTCTTCCTTCTTGGATTCTCTGGGAGTGGCGATGAACACGCTCTCGAATATCTCCCAGACGAGCCGGGGTTCAAGACTCTCAAGCACCATGGCAAATCCTCAGACATCCATGCAGGAACATCCTGCTAAAAGGTTTCCAAAAAGGCAGTGAACAAACAGGTTTTTCACTTGCGTTGGTGATTGGATGTCAAGTCGCACAAGGAGGATATAGCTGTGTTCTTCGACCCCAGTATAACTGATGCGTTGAGAGATCTGCTACCATGGGCGGGTCTGCTCTTCAGAATCATCACAGAGCTTGGTGGAGAGCTCTTCTACATCGGTGTCGTTTTGATTGGGTACTGGGCCTATAGGAAGAGGGAGTCCGTATTGGCCATCTTCGTGCTCTTCACATCGATCCTCTCCAACTACTGGCTCAAGATGGTCATAGCCAATCCAAGACCTGCGTCCACCTACTGGTACGAGGGGATGGCGCCTGAACACTACAGCACACCGAGTGGACATGCACAGAACTCAGCGACACTCTTTGGGTGGCTTTCCCTCAAGGTGAGGAAGAGCTGGGTGGCTGTCCTAGCAGTTGTGCTCACCTTCCTCATTGGCCTCTCACGAATCTATCTTGGCGTTCACTATCTTGGTGACGTCCTTCTTGGTTGGGGCATAGGGATTCTAACGGCGGTCCTTCTCTACTACCTTGAGGAGCCTCTCAGGAATCTGCTTGGAAGGGCAAGGGAGGAGATCTGGTTTCTGGCCCTCTTCGCCTTGGGCCTTGTAATGATGGTTGTCAGCATGTTGATCCTGCCGCCTCCTGGCACGAACTTCGGCAATCTCGGTGGTTTCACCATGGGTCTCGCTGTGGCAATGCCACTGGAGAGGCGGTTTGTAGATTTCTCGGTTGAGCCCTACGAAGGTCAGAGGTGGAGGCTGGCACTCAGGGTAGTCATCGGCCTCACTCTTGTTATCGCGACAATGTTGGGACTCGAACCTCTGCTACCCACGACAGACCTCTGGTTGAGAGCAATAAGGTATTTCGCGGTTTCATTCGTGGCAATCTTCGTCTGGCCCCTCATCTTCAAAAAAGCGAAACTCTAGGATAACTTAGCCTACGATGCCTGACCGGAGTGCCGCTACTGCTCCTCGGCAGATTCAATAGAAGGACAGCTCAAGAGCAGTCCGGGTGACACTGCTGAAGAGGGGATATTCAACACCTGTGCTTTCATCTACGTATCC
>JAEOUG010000056.1 GCA_016839445.1 Candidatus Thorarchaeota archaeon | reverse complement strand
TACAGGTATGAGGAGATTGTAACCCTTGCGAAGGCTGCTGAAGATGCAGGCTTCTACAGCTTCACGGTCTCAGACCACTTCTTTGGCAATCCTGAGAGCGTAGAGAAGCATGCGCATGATGCGTGGACACTCCTTGCGCTACTAACGCCTCAGACAGAGCGCATCAGATTGGGAACATTGGTCACGTGCCATTCATACAGAAACCCCGCACAACTTGCCAAGATCGCAGCAAACCTTGACAATGCATCGAAGGGGAGGATTGACTTCGGCATTGGGGCAGGATGGAAAGAGTCAGAATACCGGGCCTATGGATACCCTTACCCCTCATCAATGACAAGGGTTCGTCAATTGAGAGAGGCCATACAGATCATAAACCTTCTCTGGACAGAGGAGAGGCCGAGCTTCGAAGGGGAGTACCATAGCATCAAGGACGTCATGTTCCTGCCCAAACCGGTTCAGAAGCCCCGTATTCCAATCTGGGTTGGAAACCAGAAGTTGAAGACTCCTATGATGGAAGAGACCATAGCGCGCTATGCTGATGGATTGAACTACGATTCCAAGACACCTGAGGAGTTCGTTGAGAAGAAGAAGCGAGTAGAGCAAGCCTGCAAAGCGGTTGGACGTGACTACGGTGAACTGAAGTGGTCGATGTATCTCTGCACATCAGTGATCGGGATGGATGTGGATGACTTCGAGGAGAGGAAGCAGGACCTACTGAGGCAGCACTGGTTGTTTGAAGAGATAACTGACGCGGTGAAGCCGAAGGTACTAGAAGTCATGCTCAGGGACTATGTATCAGGCACCATTCACGAAGCGGTTGAGAAAGTCGCTCAGTACAAGGACGAAGTGGACGTCATGGTATTGGGACTACCAATGGTTGGGAACCTTCTGAAGAACGGCCTAGACACCATCAAGATGCTGAAAGACCATGTTGTTCCCAAGCTATAGGATTGCACGCTCTATTTCAGAGCAGATAGGCCCGCTTCAAGTATTATGAAGGATGAAAAACCTTCTATCAGAACTTCCGACGCTTTGAAGACTTAATCGCCGCCACCTTTGGGATTCTGCCTCAGGATGGTTATATTATGACAGGAAAAGGGCTGTTCGGTGATTGAATGAACGCACGCATAATAGAAACCCGAACACCAGAAGATCGCATCAGCGCAGTTCCTCCCGAAGTGGAAGAGGCCATTATTCTATCCTTTGGCCACTCTGTACTGGAATTCGAAGAAACACTCTATGTCAAGTTCCAGATGGTGACCAACGGTCTGGTGATGACGAAACCAGAGTTTCTGAGTCATCTCGGCGACATGGAAGAACGTGGGGTGCTTGTTTCAGCCATGTTTCTCGATCGGCCGTGCTGGATTCTGAAAGCAAACCTTCAAGAGCGCTAGGGCTCTTGCATCAGCCGCTGGCCAAGACCCATTGGAGCGGTCTTCATGAAGTATGTGTTTCAGCAAACACCAGAAAGAAGATAGTTCACTGCGACATCTGCTTGTCTGGTTTGAGGAGATAGTAGTGAACCACAGGATGAGCTTTGCCTGCCTCACGTTCGTCCTGATCGTGGGAGTAGCACTAACGGGTGCCGTAGGTGCAGACGAACCATACCCTGTACCAGACCTGCTGAACGTCGGGCCTTATGTGGACAGCATCGAGTATCGGCTGATTCCTAGCCAAGACCAGAGGATACTTGCGCTCCAGACAGGTGAGATTGAGATGGACACTTCCTTCTTAGACATGGTCAACATGCTGGATCTAGGTTGTTGTGACCCCGATATCGACGTTTTCAGCTCCCTGCGAAATGGTTACGGACACATCTCTATCAACTGCCGGGAATATCCGCTAAACATCAGTGGTCTCAGAAGAGCCTTCGCGTTTGCCTTCGATAAGACACGAGTGACTGCCGAGATCATGGACGGATTCTCAAGGGAGCATGACTCCCTCGTTCCCTTCGTGAGCGGTTGGTGTGCGGAAGAAGACCTTCCTTACCACTACTACACAGCCCAGCCCGGGATAGGCAACCGCATACTCGACAACTTGGGCTTCGAAGTAGACCCTGAGACTGGTTGGAGGAACGCCCCCGATGGAACGCCGTTCGAGATAGCAATTGACTACGCGTCTTCTTCCCCTGAGATTGCAGGCGGCGTGGCGCAAATAGCCGTAGACGCGCTACACTCCCTACACATTGACGCCCGAAGGCAAGCAAGTGACTTCCAGGAGTACATCAGAGGGCCCAGGGACTATGACATGGTATTCTATGCCAAGAACTTCGACACGACCGATGTCCAATGGCTTGCCTATGAGTTTGACCTGTTTGACGACTACCAATACCCTATGAATTTCCACAACGAGTCGTACGATGCACTGCGCGAGGAACTCCTGACTGGCACAACCTACGACGAGGTGTATGACGCGGCCGCCCAGATGCAGCGCATTCTCCATGAGAACGTCCCTAGGCTTGTTGTCTACGAGAACATCTACATGCAGGGATACAGGAATGACATATACGAGGGACATGTTCCCGATCTCACCCGCGCCATCACGGGCCCCTGGACAATGAGAAAGATACACAGGATAGACGGGACCGAGGGCGGACTGATACCTGTCGCCATTGCCCAGGAACCCGATTCCTTCAACCTCTTCGTGGCGGATAAGGCTCAATCCTGGAGCATCCTTGACAACCTCTATTCGTCACTCTTCGCAATGGATCCCAACCAGCATCCTGTCATGGACCTAGCGAGAGGCTTCGAGGTCGAAACACACGAGGACGACCCCGGCGTGCTTGAAGGGCACGTGATGTATACTCTGGACATCGTACGGAACGCCACTTGGAGTGATGGGATTCCCTTGACAGCGGAGGATGTGGCCTTCACGTTCACCTATCTGCTTGAAACAATGAGTCTGGGCAACCCTGCAGGATATCGACTCACGAATCTCGAATCGGCTGTGGCACTAGACACGTACAAGGTTAGACTTGACTTCAACACAGAGTCGTACTGGCACTTCAACAGCTTCGCCTTCACAAAGATAGTACCGAAGCACATCTTCAACGACGTAGATGGCATCGGCTATCAGGGTTGGAATCTCTGGAATCCAGTGTTCGACAGCGATGAGCCGCTTGTCACCTGTGGGCCCTATGTGTTTGACGACTACGAAGCAGGTGCGTTCTACAGAATAGCGAGAAATCCCCTATACCACTACTATCCCCGGGTCTCCCCAGGCTCAGAGTCGGGCCTAATGACCCCTCACCTTGAGTTTGATGCGGGGACCTCAGGTCACGAAGTCGTCTGGATCGCATCGCAAGAGCACTCAATGGCCGGAACCTACACACTACGGGAGGGTGACAGAGTAATCTCGGAGGGCACTTGGACCGGAGGATCACTGTCCGTAGATGTGAGCGGCCTTCCACCTGGTAATCACACCCTAACCCTCGAGGTCACCTACCTGGACGGTCACCAAGAGTCCTCACAGGTTGTAGTGATGGTCAGACCAACGGGTTCACTCTTGTCAACTCTATTCAAGTCGACCGTGTTCTACCTCGCGGTTTCCCTCATCTCGGCCCAGGTAATAGTCGGCGTAGTGATACTTAGCGTCAGGGACTACCGAAGATGGAAGCAGGGTAGCTTTGCGAAAATCCAAGAGGAGGAACACGACTGGTTCAAGGAGATATTCTGGAGCTAGTCGTCACGCTTTTTGAGAGACCTGAAAAGCCTTCAGACGAATCTCGGTGGCAGGTGAAGGGTGGATTCAATGTCTGCGATTGAGGAGTTCGAGAGAGTCACAAGGGGATTCCTAGATGAGACAATCCCCTGCTCCAAGTACATGCTGTCGGCGTACGAAGATGCAACGGTGAGGGTGGACGCCGAGCTTGACATTGACTCGTATCTCAGAGTCCTTCGGCTCTGGCAGGAGGCTCTTGACTACCTTGTGAAGCATGCGTTCCCAGACTTCACGGTAGACCAGCTTCTCCAAGGGGTCCCGGCGAGCGAGTTCAAGACAGCCATGAAATCCGAGTGGATTCGACGATTTGACTTTGTAGAGGGCGCCATCCGCCATCTCGTCCTCGGAGCTGAAACGGCATACAGAGAGGATGTTCTCGAGATTCTGACTGCAGAGGCAATGGAGGAAGTAGATGCAGGTGAGGTCCTAGAGAGCTTCTCTGGTTCGTGGGCAGTCTCTCTAGACGGGGAGATCTCCATGAGGTCGCAGAAGAGCCGATTCATGCTGTGCGAAAGAGCACTTGTCACTGACACGCTCTATAGCGCGAAGGCAGACCAAGGCCTCGAGCAGCAGTGGTGGATCGGTCCGAAGAATATGAAGCCCTTGACATTGGTCTTCCCGTTCGACATGGTGACGCAGTTCGTTGCACCCAGCGACGTGAAGCACCATGGCGGTCTGCGGGGCACTCGATATGATGTTCGATTAAGGCTCCGAACCACGCAGAGAAACTCAGAAGAGAATCGCCTGCCGGCAGTCCTGAGTGCACTTCGAGCACTCAAGCATGCAGTTCTCTTTGAGGAGGCGGACTTCAACATCTCGATTGCTCGGAACGATCAAGAGCCAGAGTTCGACTACTCCGCCAGGATGAGCAGGATTCTTGACGAGCTGAGTACGCAGCTTCAAGGCGAGAAGAAGGACATAGGATATTCAATCTCGCTTGTCGTGGAGGGCCCTGCCGAACAGGTTGCCAAGAGAGTTGTTTCGCGGGTTCTATCAGGCGTCAGGTAGCAGATAGAGGTGTAAACCAAAGCACAAGAACGATAATAGCAGGGACTGCAAGAGTGTCCATGATTCAGGAGGCGTAATGTTGCGGAGCGGGAACGTGTTTATGGCCATCTTCTTGGGAGCCATCATTCTCGTTCCCGCGCCCATGAATGGGGCCTCTCTGGCGCTTCAGGCAGTCGAAACCGACATCCGCCATGGTCCTCATGTAGAACAGGTCGTCTATGCCATCTACCCGTATGATTTCGGTGCAGTCCTTGCTCTGGAAGCTGGCGAAATTCAAGCCTATGCGAATACCGTAGACTGTTATTTCCCCCCGGACGACACCAGCGGCTATGACACGTACCCCATCTCTTTCAATGAATACCAGGTCTGTTCCTTCAACGGGCGTCATTACCCCTACAACCTGAGTTCATTCAGGATGGCTTTCAGCTACGCCCTCGACAAACACAGTGCTGCTCAGGAGATGCCAGGTGGGATTGGGCGACCTCACGACTCATTTGTCCCTGCGACCCACACATGGAGTAGTGAAGACATCCTCAATCCTAGTTTCTACTCGCCTGAGCCAATCTTGGGAAACGCCATCCTTGATGCAGCAGGATTCTCTGTGAATCCCGAAACGGGCTGGAGAAGATGTCCGGACGGATCTGAACTCAACGTATCTGTATCATGGTACAACTGGCCGAACAGAGACATTGCGGTAATGGCCGTTGACGCCCTCCACTCTCTGCATGTTGCTGCATGGGAGGGTCTTGCGCACTCAGTGGCACCGCTGTGCGAGTGCTGTGGGCACGTCGATTTCGATGTGTACTGCGCTACAACGGATGAATTGTTTTCAGATATCGACTCCCTAGTGGACCTCTTCTGGTCGGGTTACGTCGACGACCCATACGACAGGTCGCCATGCTTCCAGAACGCAACCTACGACTACTGGCGGAACCTGTACTACAATGCCGAGTCAGAAGCAGAGGGAAGACACGCCTTAGAACAGATGCAGATTATAGTGCATGATGCAGCTCCGGTTGTGCCCGTCTGTCACAGAACCAGACTGCAGGTAGTCAGGACCGAGAACTACGCTGGGTACGTTGAAGAGATCGGACAGGGCGCGGTAGGAGTATGGACTCTCAGGAACATCCATCCAAAGAACGACACACACGGAGGAACGTTCAGTGTCGGCTGGAGTGAGAGTCCAGATAGTTTCAACATCTTCACCGCAAACACCACACTCTCCAAACACGTCTTTGCCAATATCTACTCCTCACTCTTCAGAAGGGGGCCTGATGGAACTCCTGTCCCAGACCTAGCAGAATCTCTCAAGATTGAGCGACATGAAGACAACGCCAATGTGCCTCAGGGGTACATACGTTACACTGTCGATGTCTTGAAAAACGTTACATGGAGTGATGGCGAACCTCTCACGGCGGAAGACGTTGCGTACACCTTCAACTACATTGTTGAGAGCGCATCATATGGGAACCCGTCTAGTCACGGCCTGCCCGAACTTCAGTCCGCTGTCGCACTCAATCCAGCAACGCTAAGGTTGGAGTTCAGTTCAGACTCCTACAGAACCTTTGACGGCTTCGCCTATTTTCCCATTATCCCTGAACATGTCTTCAGAGGCGACCCTGGAATCGAGCCCTCTCAGTGGCAAGTTTGGGATCCCATCCTCAACTCGACCTGGCCTCTAGTGACCAGTGGACCATTCCATCTTGTTGGCTATACTGAAGACGAGCATGTGATACTGGAGAGGAACAACCTGTACCATTGGAGGCCTGACCCTGAGTTCACAGGGTGTCTGAGGCCCGGAAACGAGGTATACAGGGCGGGGAGTACGGAATTCTTCGTGGACTGGCAGTCAAGCATACCCCTCCTTGGGCAGTACGAATGTGCTCTGAATGGAGGATTGCTCTCTACAGGAGTCTGGAACGGCTCCGCAATATCGGTGGGGATTGGCGGGCTCTCCGCGGGGGAGTACGAGATGTGCGTCAATGTGTGCGACAGTTTCGGCAACCTCTACCACGGTAGCCTCGCCTTCGAAGTACGTCCTGCAGGCGGCTTGATTGAGTGGCTGCAATCCGATCCACTGCATGCTGTCGCTTTGGGGGTTTCAGTTTCTTCTGCATCAGTGATTGCAGCTGTGGGGATACTGGCCCTCAGAGAGAGGATGCTCCGAGGCGACTGACAGAACTTGCGCCGAACGGCACCCCTATTGTATATAGTATCACGCAATACTCATCAAGATCTTCTGGGATGGGTTTGAATGCAGAATGGCAAAGCAATCATGCTGGCACTCCTCGTCGTCATGCTGGCGTTGGGCTCAACTCCCGTAGTGGTATCGGAAACCTCTCTTGGTGCAAATGAGAATGCTGTGCATCTTCCGGCACAAGCACCGACAGACCTCTCTGGGATAAGTGTCGGCATCTACTATATCGGGTACTACGACATCAGGGTCAATCATAGCCTCACCGCACTCATCAACATGTACAAGTGGATGAATGCCACCGTGAGGATATTCAACACAACAGACATAGTGAATGGGTCACTGTGGGCCTGCGAGATTCTCTCGATTCCCGAGGCGCTCGGGCCAACCCTCGAGTATAAGCTGACTGACGAGGGCCTCCAAGCGATACGAGACTGGGTTGCAGCTGGTGGTTCCTACATCGGTGTGAGAGGAAGCGCGGCGATGGCCGTGCAGTACTCATACTTCGAGGGCATTTGGACTGAGTTCAACCTGGCAC
Source organism: Candidatus Thorarchaeota archaeon (assembly GCA_016839445.1). Classification (GTDB taxonomy): domain Archaea; phylum Asgardarchaeota; class Thorarchaeia; order Thorarchaeales; family Thorarchaeaceae; genus SMTZ1-45. Next base: position 4,438 of record JAEOUG010000056.1, on the reverse strand, counting down.
TCATCAATGGGACATCGTACGAGGTAGAAGATCTCAGTGACATAACAATGACCAACCTAACGATCAACACAGAGTGCACAGGGCCCGACCTCTCAGACATGCCAGAGAACATGTCAGTCCTCTTCAGGACGGGAAGGTACATACTCCCCAACGAAGGGCAAGAAGTGATCTGCATCGCGAACTACTCTCATAGTAACCTTCCTGCAATGGTAGCAGCTGAGTATGGAGATGGGAATCTATTCATATCCAGCCCCCATTTCGAGTTCGAGGAAGACAGCGATCGAGATGGGACAGACTACTTCGATTCCTATGAAGACCCAGATTCAGAGTGGCCCTTCATGCTGAAGATAGCCACTTGGTTAGTCGAATCATCTCCCACTGTCTGCAACCTCACTGAGTGGCCGACCACGCCACCTCCAAGCGGATACCTGATCCCACCTGAGGCACTTGTAATTGGCGGAGGGCTTGGCGTCGTTGCAGTCGTCGTCATTGCTGTCTATCTAAGAAGAAGATAGATTGACCCAGACGAAGTCCGTGGGCACCATCACCCTACGGTTGCCTGATGGCCTTGGCTATGGTCATGAAGGCGTCATCCACGCCCTCATTGAGCTTCACAGAGGTCTCGATGTAACCAGCCCTGAACTTACCAGCCAAGGCCCTCCCGTCTTTCTCTGTGATCTGGCGTTCGCTATCAAGGTCGGTCTTGTTGGCTACAACCAGACTCTCAACACCTTTGGTGTGCAAGTCGACTTCTTGCTTCCAGTCCCAGAGGTCCTCAAGGGTCTCGGGCCGCGTCACATCAAACATGTAGACTACACCGCGCGTTCCCTGATAGTAGCCCGCTCGAACTGCTCCGAGGAAATCTTGAGAACCCAAGTCCCAGATCTGCAGGCGAACTTTGTCGTCTCCAAGCTGCATGTTCTTCACTGAGAAGTCTGCCCCAAGGGTGGGTGTGTAGTACTCTCGGAACTTACCGGTCGTATACCTGAGAATGATTGAGGTCTTCCCCACAGCTGAGGAGCCAACTGTGGTGACCTTGTAAAGATATGACGGGCTCATCTCCTAAACCGACCGTGGATGGCTGTATCTGGTGCCTAGTTCAATCTTTCGAAACACTAACCACGGAGTCTATCAGTCAGATCATGAGTGAACTCGGCAAGCGATTCAAGTATCTCTGCGATTCCTGTCTTCTTCTTACCAAGCAGCTCCTTTGGCATGTCGAGTTCATTCAGCTCGCAGAGTATCATGACAGTCATCTTGGCTGCCGGGCTGAGTCGGGAGTATCCCACAATGAAGCGCTGGAGAGCTTCTCTAGGGTCCGCGCCGGCTAGTTCCGAGTCATAGCCTCCAGTGAGCGAGACGCCGGTCTCCGCACACAGATCAACTATGACATCCCTACCATAAATGGTCTGACCCCTCCGACTAAGCATATCGGCAACTCTCAGCAACGGGTTGTCTTCAGTCAAGATAACTACCTCCTCACATCCTGCTTCACGCAGTTCATCTCTAGCCAGAATGAAAACTCCTCGAATCCCACGAGATCATCAGTTGAGTACCTACCAAGGAGATAGGCGGAATAGGCATCGGTGAGTGCTTCTGCATACTTGAGGATTCTGCTCTTTTCGAGTGATGCCACAAACTGGGCCAGGAGCTTCATCCATTCCGCGTAGAGCTCCATGAGACGCCGGGGATCCAACCCTTCATAGAGCCTAGAATCATACTCCAAACTCCATTCTCCTGAAGTGACTTTCACCACGCCAGAAACCTCAGGCACCACTGAACGGTCTAGCGCGGCATCGAGGTAGAGCAGCGCTTCCTGTGGGGAGTATATCATCTCACACACTCGAACTGCAAGCTCGAATGCTTCTTTGATAAGGAGAATGCGCCGCTTCTCAGGGGACAGAGCAACTACGGCTCCCACTTCAAGGAGCGTATCCATAGCCTGTAGGACACCGCCTTCGCTATAGGTGTCTGACAAGGACTGCACAATCGCCCCGATAGTGCGTCTTCCGTCTATCAGAGCAGAGATTCGAGGCAAGAGAATCAGAACCTCGGGATGCTTCTTTGCGACATCTGCCCTCGTTGAAGAGGACGTCTGAAGCAGACGGTCAATCTTCGATGTTGAGGTCACAATGTCTTCCTTGCCTAGAATGCTGCAGAATCGGATGACTCCCAGAGCCCACAGTCTAATGATCTCAGAAACAACATCGTCCCTTCGGATACCACTGCTCTTCACAATGTCATCGACGGATTTACGTCCATCGATGTATGGTCCAAGAACACCTGTCTGAGGAGTCTCTGACTCAAGAAGGAAAGGAACCCAACTGCCCGATATGTCTCTAAATGACAGATTCTTGACGATACCTTCACGAAACTCGGGAAACGCAAAATCAATCTTGAGTGTGTCCTTCTGTTTCCGTCTCATCCCCTTGAGCCACTTCTTCTCAAATTCATCGTGAAGACTTCGGAGTATCGTACTTACTTCGTCGGGCCACTCCCCCATGCTTACTGCAACAAGATCGGTCTTTGCTCCCGCCATTACCGTGAAGAGCCGGGCTCCATAATCAACCTGAAACATGGAACTATCGCGCTCAATGACTTCCTTCGAAAAGCTCTGAATGGCCGTGAAGAACCCGGAGACGAGCATGGGATCGAGGTCCTGCGCCTTTGGATCCAGCTTCATGAAGAAGAGAGGAATACCGCCTCGTTCCATAATGAGTATGGCCTGAATATTGTGCCCAGCCAAGCAACCACTGTCCTTCAAGCCTCCGAGGACCGTTTTTCGTAATAACCTCTGCGGAGGACCGATTGCTCTGTTCCCAAGTTCTTTAATTCCGATTGCGACAACGGCCTTCGTGAATCCGTCGCCCCGAACATACAGGTGCCACGTCAGATGCCGAACGGTGACCGTGATGGCCCTAGTCGTGTTTCTGTTCGCATTCCCATTCATGCTCACTTCGGTTCGACTTGAAACACCGGCAGTGACTCAGTGTCATTCGAGCCTTGCATCCAACACAGTGACGGACCCATTCAATATCACAGAAAACTCCGATTTCATGCTTCACTCCGAATATGGGTCCGGGACCCAGATGAACCCATACGTGATTGAGAACCTAAACATATCAGCAACGGGGCTCTGTATACGAATCGTGAACACATCTGCTCACTTCATCATACGAGGTTGCGTTTTCGACGCAGAGAATACGGAATATGGATTCGGCGCAATCACGATGGAGAATGTAGCCAACGGGAGAATCGAGAGCAATCTATTCCAATCGGGGCTCTTCGGTATAGCCGCACACCAGTGTCGGGACTCGGAATTCTCGTCAAACGTTTTCAACGTTGATAGAATCTGCTTCCTCTCGACGGCCTCCAGCGACTGCCGGGTCACAGGAAACATCCAGGGGCCGGTTGACACGACCTATCCAATACATATCCAGGACGCGGCTCGGTTCTCAATCATAAGCAATCAGTTTGGCCTAGTCATGTCAGAAGGGATGCGGTTGACCGGCTCCACTGATTGCACTCTTGACAACAACTCTGTCGAGATTTCGCCATCATCCACCTACAGCCTGTACGGGTACACACTAAGAGAATGTCACAATTGCGATCTGACTGGCAGTTTCGCCCGTGGCTTCTCCATCGGAGTGGAAGTAAGAGACGGCACTGGAAACGAGATAGTCGGGAACTCATTCATTGCTTGTACACGCGGAGTCAGAGATGTCAGCAATTCCACCAGAATCGAATCCAATGAGGTCTTCTCTTACTTTGATGGAATCGACGTGCAGTCATCATGCTCTGCCCGAGTCATTCGGAACACGATTCGCACATCACTCGCTGATTCATCGGGCATAGCCATCAATGGAGGGTTCGATGTCAGGGTGGAGAGAAACAACATCACTCGATCTGGGACTGGAATAAGACTTCAGGGGACCGCAGAGAGCACAATAACTCAGAACAGAATAATGAACTGCACGACAGGAATCAGCATCGAAGAAGCCCAGACCACGGATGTTCCAGCCGGACCACCGGTTGATTGCGTGATAGACGCCAATACTCTGGTAGGGTGCAGCTTCAGATTCGACCTCTGGTCGCCAATCGGTTTCAATCAAGTGATCACTGGAAATACAGTGAATGGAGCCGAGGTGGGCTACGTGTACAACAGGACAGGAGAAGTGATTGATGGCAGCCAATACGGTCAACTCACACTGGCGGTCTGCGAGGATGTCCAAGTGAGAGGCGCAGTCTATGCTGGGCAGTCTGCTGCTCTGTCAATACTCTTCTGTGCCGATGTGGAGATATCAGATGCCGACCTAAGGAGCAATGACGTGGGAGTTCACGTCAGGAGTTCATCGCAGACGACACTAAACTCAGTTCACGCATCATCGAACAACATCGGCATTCACCTAGAGGGTGTGACTGGAACATACGTTTACAG
>JAEOUG010000055.1 GCA_016839445.1 Candidatus Thorarchaeota archaeon | reverse complement strand
TGACTTATGTCGCTCAGAGACAGGATTCCGGAGCAGCTGAGGATTGACGATGCCATAATAGCTATAACTTTGAAGGAAGACATCGAAGTATTCCCAACGAGTGACTACGTTCTTCTCGAGATATCTCACAATGCGGGTCGTGTCAACATCCCGAGAATAAGCAGCACAATATACGACCTCGTGAAGGCCGAGAAGAAGATGGTAGCGATACGCGGGTTTGGATTCAAGGGGTCAGGTCTGGCTGTGCGAGTCGCGCATGAACTGAAGAAGAGAGAGACTCGCTTCATCTACAAGATGACCTTTGACACCTTCGAGGCCGCAGAGCCCAAAGACGGGAATCCAGTGACCAGCATCCAGATCATCGTAATGCCTCCTGAGTAGGACTCTCAGCCATCGCAGGCTGCAGGAGAGCGACGACATGAAGCACATGAGACGTCCAAACAAGGAATTCGTTAAGGCTAAGCTGTCAGTCATCGAGTTCCCCGAGGTCTGCCCCGTCTGTCTTGACCCCGCAGAGGACCTTGTCTTCATAACCGTCCTTGACAGGCTAAGACAAGATGACCACATTGGTACATCTTGGAGCCGCCAGGATGACAAGATCTCGTCGGCCTTAAGTTCGGCCAAGGGCTATGCGACCTTCGCAGTCCCCACGTGCATGTCTCATGGCAGTAGGAGCGTAAGGACATTTCGCACCAGACTTGTGGCAATCGTCGGGTTCTTCGTGATGTTCTATCCGGTCCTCTATTTCCTCCTTGAGTTGAACGCCACATCATACTACTCCGAGCCCGTGATGAGCACCTGGATAGGACTCATTGGCTCAATACTGATTCTCCTGGGCAGCCTTCTCTATGGATTGTTCCCACGAGCACTTGAAAGGAAACTGAGGTTTGTGGACATGGCTAGATCAAAGGATGTAGTCGTGTTGAGAATCCAAAACCGTGAGTACAGAACGCGATTTCTTGAGGCCAATGGTCTGAATGCGGAGATTGTCGGGACTGAGGACGCGTGACTCCCTTCTGCTTAAGCGGTAACCTTCAAGAGGTATCGCGGATGTTCCACTCACAGAGGAAGATAGATTTGGTGCGTCGGCTTGGGCTAGTGACAGTCATCATCCTAGGGCTGATTCTCTTCTCGGCGCCTCTAGGCACTGGTTCCAAGCAACAGACGACCGGATTCATTGATTCGGAATGCCAGAGCAAGCAGTATGTTGGAAGCGGCAATATTGCCATCGAAAACAATCAGGAGCTCGTTGAGATTGCCACTTCGGGAGTTGGGACTAGGAATGACCCCTATGTCATATCGAACCTTCAGATCAAATCCTCAGCACCCGCCATTAGGGTCTCGGGAACCACTGCGTTCTTTGTCATTCGAGATTGCGACTTAGGCACAACTTCAGCTTCGACTGCTGCAGTCGTCTTGTTCTCCTTCGTGGAGCATGGATCCATTGAGAACTGCTTCCTAACAGGTGCCACAAATGGAATCCAATTCATGTGGTCAGACGACTGCAGAGTGGTTGGCTGCTATTCACAGGGCAACGCTGGGAACGGCGTCTATGTCTATCAGTCGACCGACTGCGAGATAACTGACTGCAAACTCTACGCGAACTACAAGGGGATAATGTTTGAGGGGTCCACATACTGCCGAGTCGAGAACAACAGTATCTATAGGAACACCTTCGTTGGTGTGGAATTCGAACCATACTCCTACAACAACACTGTTCTGCGTAACGAATTCGGCTGGAACTTCGTAAGGAATGGCATAGAAACACATGCACGAGACAGCGGACTGGATAACAGGTTTGATGATGGTATCGGAGTGGGAAATGCGTACTCGGACTACAATGAATCGGAGCCATACCTGATCGCTGGCGACTCGGGTTCAATTGACAACTTCGCGGCTTTCTTTGATGATCCGGTACGCCCAACCGTGGACCCAGTCCATGATTTCGCCTTTGATATAGAGAGCAATGGTAACTTCATAGAGTGGGCTGCTAATGACTCCTACCCCTTCACATACACAGTGCTGATCAATTCGTTCTCGTGGAAGAGCGGAGCATGGACGGGCGGCGAAATCTCGGTCCTGCTGGACACCATAGCTCCAGGAACGCACAATCTCACGCTCATTGTCACGGATGCTGGGGGGAACACTGAAAACGATTCCGTCTCTGTTACTGCGGTCTCCTTCGTGTTTGGTGGGATGGGAACAGAATTGGTCATGATTGCGTCAGGTATTACTGTGCTGTCCTTCGTACTACTCCTTGTCGTGATCAAGCGCATGTACTGAAGCCGCTTGCGCGGATGGTAGACCTATTAATACTTGGAGTGTCCTACTTCCTCAATGAGCTTTTGCGGCTCGGATAGGTTCCACGGGTAAGGACCAGTCTCTTGCTCGCAATTGCGTTTTCTCCTCACGTATGGGGGACGGGTGGCCCTCACGGCCACCCTATCTCCAAGTGCGCCTCATCCATTGCGTTGACCCCATCTGCTTAATTGAGGCAGAGGAGTGCTGTTCTATTGAAGCAGGAGCGTTCATCTGATCATGCAGTCACGCGGAAGAAGACCCCTTAGCCTTGTTCCAATTAGCCTGCTGTTAGTGGGAGTTGTATTGCCGATAGCGAGTTTCGGCTGCCCCTCAAGCCTACAGCCCGACTTGGATAGGAGTCTGGCATATACGGATCATGACCCTATCCTCATTGATGGGGATCAAGAATTCCATGACACCGCAACGCTGGAAGGTTGGAGCGGCAATGGATCGGAGACTGCTCCTTACATCATCACCGGCTACAGGTTCATAGCGGCAGAGCACATGTTCCGCGTGAGCAACTCGGGAGTCCACTACGTCTTCGCAGGTAACTCGCTTGATGGAATCAGCGGCATCTGGTGTGGGATAGCGATCATAGACTCCTCAAACGGGACCATCGCAAGCAACCTTGTGAGAAGAGCTGCAGTTGGAATCCATGTTGTTCATGTTGAGAACTACGTCATTTCGGGAAATGAAGTATGGGACAACATCATGTATGGAGTGGTTGTGGAGCATGCCTCGAGCAACGTGGTTGTCAGCTGCAACCGGGTCACGGGCAACCCAGATGGCGGCATCTACATCGGGAACCCATATGGCGCTCCGTCAAGCATGAATCTCGAGATCGCGGGAAACAATGTCAGCGCGAATGGGGGAGACGGAATCAAGGTGCTAGAGGCATTCAACTGCACAATCTCCGACAACTCCATCTCAAGTCAGGGCGTCAATGGCATAGCCGTGGGGTCAGGGTCGGTATGGATTGAGAACAACACGGTGGAGGCATGTAACAACGGCGTACTGGTCAGTGCTGGCAACGGCACACTTGTGTCAAACAACCTTGTTGGAAACAGGAATGGCGCATCCATTGGGACCGAGAATAACAGCGTCATAGGCAACTACATAGCTCACAACTCCGAGACAGGTCTGAGGTTCTATCACTCGCAGTTCACGGGACGTTCTGGTTCGCATAACACAATAAGAAGCAACACAGTCGCCAACAATACGGAATGGGGCGTGGAGTTCTCTGAGAACTGCCAGGGAAACGATATCACTGGAAACAACTTCCTCTGTAATGGGGAGGGCAGTCACGCATACGATCTCGGATCCGGTAATCACTTCCATGAGAACTTCTGGGACATTTGGACAACTCCAAATGAAAACGAAGATGCCTATGTTGATATTCCCTACCAGATCAATGGCACTGCGGCCAATTCGGATGCGTATCCACTCGCCTTACCGGCGCATGACCTTCCGACCTGGTATTCATTGCCCACAACTACAACCAGTGGTACAGAAACTGAGAGCCAGATGCCCGTTATCCTGATTGCACTGGCTATGGGAATTGCAGGACTTGTATTGGTGGTGGTCCTGAAGAAGTTTCGATAGTCGCGGGGCGGGAAGCTACACCTTGTTGCGCCGAGCACCACGTTAAATGCGCTCAGTGGTTCGCTGGATGCGACCTCGACTCGTTGGATGTGAGACAAGATGAGACTGCGTGGATTAGCATTTGTAGGAGCTCTAACCCTCTTGGCGCTACTAGTAACAGGGACTCTTGTGGGACCAGACAGAGCCGCCCAGATGGCAGCCCAAGACGGGGCCGTGGTGGCAGCTTACACTGACCATGACGCTATTTGGATTGACGGAAACTCCGACTTCTTGAGTCAGGCCGCCGCTGAGTCCTGGGACGGAAATGGCACGGCCAGCAACCCAATCATCATAGAAGGATACAGAATAACCGACTCGACAACCCAGTGCATAAGGCTGTGGAACGTTGACCTGTTCTGGATTATTAGGAACTGCCTACTTGAGGGAGGGCCTCCGTATGTGTGTGGATTATGGGCCGTCAACATTTCAAATGGGGAGTTCTCAGGCAACGTAATCCGTGATAGGCACAGCGGAATCCTTGCCTACGGTGGCTCTGTGAACTGCAACTTCACTGGAAACCAAGTATACGACAATACGGCAAACGCGTTCGAAGGGCAGGGTGGCATGTTGAACTGCATAATCTCGGACAATGTGTTCCATGACAATTTCGGAGCGAATCTGTGGATCACCGGTGGATACACGAACACTCTGATTTCTGATAACACAATCACAGACGGAACCTACGGGATCAACGCTGCTGGTGGCATAGGGTCAGTGGTGCATCACAACACCATATCCGAAACAGAAATGGACGGTCTCATGGTTCTTAGCTCATCCAACATGGCAATCACTGAAAACACAGTGACTTGCTGTGGAGGCCAAGGGATTCTCGTTTCCGGTGGCAACTTCATTGTAGAGTCCAATACGGTGGCAGACTCCTCTGAAATAGGCATCAGGGTGGCAAGCGGAGGCTTCCACGTGATTCAGAACAACACAGTAACGAATTCGACAGAGTACGGCCTCTCGCTGAGTCCAACCACGGACAATGCCACGGTGACTAAGAACTCCTTCATCAACAATAGCGATGGATGTCAGATTGAAGATGATGGAGAGGACAACGTCTTCTACTTCAATCACTACAGCGATTGGACTGCGCCAGACTTGAATGCTGACAATGTTGTGGATGAGCCATACCTGCTGGATGGCGACGCCGCGAACCAAGACCGATACCCGCTCGTCGACATCGATGGCCCTACGATTCCGACAGCAACAGGAAACACAGTAACGGGATCTACGACCGAAGGCACAGGAGGTTCGATGGACCTAGTTCCGTTCGTTGCCGTGGGAGCCATTGTGATTCTCGTCATAGTGGCAGTCTTCTTGAAGCGTGGAAGATAGTATGGACCTGAGGCTGCGGTGTCCTACTGCCGCAGCCGTCTTCCCTTGCCTGGGTCTAGGGCGTTGCGCCAAGAGCAAATGTACTTAGTATTAGCCCAATCTTCTGCTTCAATCTTGGTATGAAACCGAGACTTGGAGATAGGATGAAAATGACAAGACGTATTGTGCCCGCCATTGGGCTCGTCGTACTGCTGCTCATGGCAGTGGCCCCTGGGCTCACTCTTGGGATAGGAGATAGGCTTACACCCACAGGAGCAAGGGGCCTTGCCATCCCGGCGGCCTACACAGACCACGCAGCAATCTACATCGATGGCAATGAAGACTTGCTGGCTCAAGCGTCCTCAGAGAGCTGGCTAGGGACGGGGAGTTCAGAGAGCCCTGTAACGATATCAGGCTACAGAATCACCGACACAGGAGTGGCTGCAGTTCGGATCTGGAATGTGGACCTCCACTGGGTGTTGAGTGATTGCCTACTTGAAGGAGGCCCCCCGTATGCTGCTGGAATCTGGCTGAGCAACGTCTCGAACGGCGTCATCTCGGGGAATGTGATTAGAAACAGAGACCTTGGCATCAACGCGGTCGATGTCACAAGGAACTGCAGCATTATTGACAATGAGATCTACGACAATGATCAGCAGGGCATTGTGTCCCTCAACGGGATGTCAAACTGCATAATCTCGGGCAACGACTTCCACGGCAACCTGGGAAACAACATATGGATGACAGGGGGCTTCAATGACTCTGAGTTCTCTGATAACACGTTTGTTGGAGGGCTTAATGCCATTCGAATATTGGTATGTCTGAGAGCAGAGATCCGAAACAACACAGTCACAGACGGTGAGTTTGACTCGATAGTGATTCCAAGCGCAGTTGATACAGTCATAGCGGACAATAATGTCACCGGGACTCAAGGAACAGGAATCATGACTTCTGGAAGCAACATTGAGATTTCCGGTAACGTCGTGAGCGATTGCACGGCGGTGGGCATATACCTCGCTCTTGGGAGCCGCGGTATCCTGCAAGAGAACACTGTGAGCAACTGCACGGAATACGGGATCAAGCTCGGTGGCGCCGCCGAGAACACAACAGTGACTCTGAACGTTCTCACCGAAAATGCTGATGGATGTCAGGTCGAGGATGACGGAGAAGATAACGCATTCTTCTACAACTACTTCAGCGAGTGGACATCCCCAGATGTGGACGGCAACAACATTGTAGACAATCCGTACGCAATCGAGGGAGATGCAGAGAATAACGATCCATATCCGCTAGTTGACCCCGATGGGCCAATCCCATCTACAACCACGGGCACTACATCGAATGGGAACCAGTATCTCGATGTCTTTCCCTACGTGGCAATCGGTCTCATGGTCGTTCTACTTGGTGTGGCCGGATTCCTCAGGAAACGGCGATAAGTCAGAACTTAGACCCACGCGGGGACTGCTCCCCGCGTCTCTTTCTCACCCGTGTATGGTTAACTCCTAGACGCTCCGCTGAAAGAATCAGCAATGATGGGCCCTACGAGTCACAAGGACTCCATTGATTCCGTATCAAGAAACTTATCTATGAATCTCTGGGGCCACATGATAATCCACAGCACTCGATGAGCACACGCACGCGCAGATGCATTGGAGGCAATCATCATGAACACAACCGACGTCTACCTACACAGAATCGTGACTGTGGTTCCTGAGAAGTCCTACACCCAGGAGTTCGCCCTCGAGTTCTTGTTGAAGCTCGTTGGTGACTCAGAGAAGAAAAGGAATCTTCTGACCAAGCTCTACAGAGGTACGCAGATCAAGAAGCGCCACACAGTGATTGAGGACTATGACAAAGATCCTTCAGAGTACACTTTCTATCCCAAGAACCCCACACTGAAGCCTGAGCCCTCAACCGCGCAAAGGAACGATCTCTACATCCAGGAGGCGAAGCGCCTCACACTGAAAGCTTCAGAGGAACTCCTCGAGGAGACTCCGGAGTTCGACCGGAGGAAGATCTCGCACGTAATAACCGTCAGTTGTACAGGATTTGTAGCGCCAGGACTGGACTTCTTCCTCGCGCGAGATTTAGGACTGAAGCCTACGGTTCACAGGTACAACATCGGATTCATGGGTTGTCAGGGTGCGTTTCCAGGAATGAAGCTGGCTCGTGATATCTGCCTTGCAGATCCAGATGCCCGTGTTCTCCTCGTCAATGTCGAACTGTGCTCAGTCCACATGCAGCAGAGGGAGGAGATGGACATCGTTGTTTCGAATGCCATCTTCGCAGACGGTGTTTCAGCGGCGCTGATCTCAGCCCACAGGGATGATGTCAAAGGTACGAAGTATCGACTGGACAATTTCGCCACAAGCTTCGCTGCCGATACTGAGAAGGACATGGCATGGAAGATTGGCGACCATGGATTCTTGATGAAACTCTCTGTCTATGTTCCAAAGATCGTGCAAGACAACATCAAACCACTCATGGACGGCCTCTTTGAGGAGTCTGGCATCAAACAGGAAGAGATCGACATCTGGGCAATCCACCCTGGAGGCAGGGCCATTTTGGAGAAGTCAGAGGAGGCGCTGGGAATATCCAAGGAGGACTTGGACGCTTCATACAGGGTGATGCAGGAGTACGGGAACATGAGTTCAACCACCATCATGTTCGTCTTGGCGGACATTCTGGGAGATTCGAAGAAAAAGGGAAGGGTGTTCGCGGCCGCATTTGGACCAGGCATCACAGTCGAAGTTGGCTTGATGGAGAAGTTGGACCTCTAGGTCGCCACGGCAACCCCCCTAGTGTCCCCGACTCATTACGCGCATAGGTATTTGAGTGAATGAGTTCCATGGCAGGCGGCGAGGAAACTAGCATTGGAGAGTGCTCCATTGTACGCTCTTGAGAGGAGGCCTTGGGTTACTGCAACGTCTGCAATTGTGTGTGGGTGGCTAGCCTCATTTTCAGGGTATCTGCTCCTGCTCAATGCCGCGAACTCAGTGCACTTCGGAAGCATCCTTATGGTTCTCGGATTCGCCAATCTGATACTGGGAGGCATCTGTATGGTGTTTTCAGTCCTCTCACTTAGACGTAGACGTGATGGCGTCGTAGGGCTCTTCTTCTCTGTCCTCGCAATTGCTCTCCTGAATGCCTTGTTTCCCAGAATGGGGGATGCAGGGTACTACTTCTGTCTCCTTACACTGCTTCTCTCTGCCAACCTAGCGTACCAGCTTCGGCCATCCGTCTAGTGTTCACTCCAACAAATACATAAGCACGGCTCTGGGCCCCACCTCTCAGAAGCTTCTACGAACCTACGTAGGTGAATTTACAATGGCCTTGGATTTCGCTAAGGGAATTACAGAATTCAGATGGCACGGTCGAGGCGGTCAAGGAGTTGTGACCTCGAATCAGATGCTAGGCAAGGCAGCGCTTGCGGAGGGCAACTACATACAAGCCTTCCCCGAGTTCGGACCTGAGAGAACAGGTGCGCCAGTGCGAGCTTTCCTTCGTATAAGCAAGGATCCGATTCAGGTCTATGCCCAAGTCTATCGCCCAGACGTTGTCGTCTGCATTGACCCGACGCTACTTGACGTAGTGAATCCAGCCGAAGGCCTCAAGGAAGACGGGATACTGGTAGTCAACAGTGAGAAGGACCCAGCCGAGATTCGCAAGAAGTTCGGCTTCAGCACAGGGAAAGTGGTCACGGTGGATGCCACGAAGATCGCTCTCGAAGTGATGGGTCGGCCCTTCTATAATATGCCCACGATGGCTGCCGCTGTCAAGGCCACAGGTGTAGTGGCTGTTGAGACCGTCATCAAAGAGGTGCAGGAGAGATATCCTGGCAAGGTTGGAGACCTCAACAAGGTAGCTATAGAGAGAGCAGTCAAGGAGGCAAAGATCGGATGAGCGAGAAGTACAACGAGATTCCCATCGCTGGCAACATTGTCAAGCCGGGAAACGCAACAGAGTACAAGACCGGAGGGTGGCGGGCACAGCGCCCAATCCACAATCCTGAGGCTTGCCTGTGGATAAAGAACGGTACATGTGGCCGCTGCTGGATCTTCTGTCCGGACAATGCTGTGAAGCTAACGGAGAAGGATGGCAAGTACTTCTACGAGTACGACTATGACTTCTGCAAAGGCTGCGGAATATGTGCTCATGAGTGCCCAACTGAGAGCATTCGGATGGAGAGTGAGTAAGGAAGATGACTGTATCCAAAGACAAGATCAAGATCGAGGGTCTGACAGGAGACGCAGCCATCGCCCACGCGCTCAAGCAGTGTGATCTTGATGTGCTCGCAGCGTACCCAATCACTCCTCAGACCATCATCGTGGAGGACTACCAGCGCTTCGCCGCAGATGGAGAAGTGAAGGCAAAGGTCATCCCAGTGGAGTCCGAGCACAGCGCCATGTCGGCCTGTGTGGGAGCCTCCGCTGTGGGTGCCAGAGTGGCAACAGCCTCGGCCTCAGCAGGGCTGGCCCTGATGTGGGAGATTCTGTACTGTGCCGCATCCATGCGAATGCCAATTGTATTCACTGTGGCCAACAGAGCGTTGTCGGCTCCTATCAATATTCACAACGACTGGAGTGATACGTATGGCGCCCGTGACAGCGGTTTCATCCAAGTCTACTGCCAGAGCTGCCAGGAGGCATACGACACTACCATCATGGCATTCAAGATTGCCGAGGACCACAAGGTGCTCCTGCCAATCATCGTCGGAATTGACGGCTTTATCCTGAGCCACAACGTCGAACGAGTTGAGATGTTGCCTGATGATGCGGTCCAGAAGTTCCTGGGCGTGAGGGAGCCCTTCATTGCCTTGGACCCAGACAATCCAATAACCATGGGACCGCTTGCCCTCACTGACTACTATTTCGAGTTCAAGGAGCAACAAGACGAGGCCATGGATAAGGTGCCGGAGGTCTTTGAGAAGGTCGAGAAGGAGTTCGAGAAGATGACCGGTCGGAAGTACGGCCTCTTCGAGACCTACAGGGTAGAGGATGCTGAGATCATCATCTTCACTCATAGCACTCCGGGAGGCACTGCCAAGGCAGTCTGTGATGCTCTTCGCGAGAAGGGCGAGAAGGTTGGAGTAGTAAGACTGAGATTGTTCAGACCCTTCCCGGCCGAGCAGCTCGCTGAAGTCCTAAAGAAGGCTAAGGCCGTAGCAGTCTTTGAGAAGTGCAGGTCATTCGGTGCCCCAAGCAACCCGCTAGCACTGGAGCTGAAGACCGCACTCTATGATCTCGACAAGAAGCCGTTGGTCACTGACTTTGTCATCGGTCTTGGTGGCAGAGATGTGCCACCGACAACCATTGTCGAGGGATACGAGAAGACAAAGGAGTACCTGAAGAAAGGGGAAGCTCCCCTCTACGAAACCCTGGGGGTGCGCAAGTAGTGACTGAATCAGACAAACCAGCCGTATCAATCAAGGACATGCTCAAGCGTGAGCCTATTCTGAGCTCTGGCCACCGCATGTGTGCTGGATGCGCAGCGCCGACAGTGGTGAAACTGATGGGCATGGCCCTCAGAGGACCCACAATAGTCTGCGAGAACACCGGGTGTCTAGAGGTAGCGACAACTATCTATCCGTACACAGCATGGCGCATTCCGTGGATACATGTAGCCTTCGAAAACGCAGCCGCTGTAGCCTCCGGAGCAGTTGAAGCCATCAATGCGATGCGGGACAAGGGACGCTACAAGCATGACCACGTTGATGTTATCGCCATTGGCGGTGACGGAAGCAGCTTCGACATTGGATTTGGAGCCATCAGTGGTGCACTGGAACGTGGGCATGACTTTGTCTACATGTGCTATGACAACGGTGCATACCAGAACACCGGGATTCAGAGATCTGGTGGAACGTTCCCCGGACAAGAGACCACAACCTCATGGGCCGGGAGCGCAATTCCTGGCAAGCTGGAGCGAAAGAAGCCACTGGCCGAGATTGTTGCGGCACACAAGATTCCCTATGTGGCGACGGTGGAGCCATACAACTACCGTGACTTCATCACCAAGTTCCGGAAGGCGCTTGAGGTTGAGGGGCCAGCGTTCATTCACGCGTTCTCACCCTGCCCAAGAGGCTGGCGTTCAGACACAGGGGCAAGCATGTCCCTCTCGAAGCTAGCTGTGGAAACCGGCCTACATCCCCTCTACGAGGTCATTGACGGAGAAGAGTGGATTATGTCAGGTCCAAGCAAGAGGCTCAAGGAACTGACACCGGTTGATGAGTACTTCAAGACTCAGGGCCAGTTCAAGCACCTCTTCAAACCCGAGTGGGAAGACTTCAGGAAGCGCATTCAAGAGCAGGTCACCCATGACTGGGAGCTGCTCAAGAAGCGATGTGGCGTCGAGTAACAGAATAGAACTGGAGCTCTCGAGCTCCAGTCACACTTCTTTTTATCCGGGCTCTAGATTCCGAGAGCTGCACGAAGGATGTCGAAGATTGCTTGGTAGACCGATGAGCCATACAACACAAACAGAATGAAGATGGCAAATCCGAAGATTGCGTAGGCTCCGCTCTTTAGAGGGGACAGCTCCCTTGAGAACCTCTTCGAGAGTGTCTTGACCTCCCGCACCCGATTCTTGTAGTACATGGACAGGCCATTGTTGGTGATAGAGAGGTTTCCGTTGTTGTCGGCAATCAGACCACTTCTCTTGGCAATCTGGATGTGCTTCGATATGCCATTCTTCTCAAGGTCCTTGAAACCAAGAACTGCATGGACATCATAGTAACGATACCCGATAGTGATCCCCTCAATGAAAGCCTCATTGAGCTGCTGTTCAGTATTGGGAGATCGAGCAAGCTGGGCGAGAATCCAGGCCGTGATGAGGTCATCGTACTGGTCAGCTGCTGCAAGATGAATTGTGTCAACACTGAGGTCATCGCCCGCCTGGAATATCTCCCTCAGAGCCTCAATCCCTTCCCAGATGATCAGGAAGGCAATCATGATGGCCACGATAGAGTCAATGACGTAGATATGGAACTCCGCAAACACCAGTCCAATCAAGACGCCACTCCCAATCTTGATGTGGGAATGGTCCTCCTTCGCATCACTGACAAGAGCGAGATTCCCAGTCATCCTCCCGACAACCGTCTTGTACCAAATTAGGCCGAGATTCATTGCGATTGATAGACCCGCAACCATGTATGCCCAGAAGTTGACAGTGACCACTTCTGGTTCCATCAGCCTCATGAGTCCGTTGATACCCAAGAGCGCCCCTGAAATCAGCATGAACACCATGATGGCGATGGCGCCAAGCTTGTCCCTCTTGTATTTGAGGCTGAGACCGATGATGCCAACTACAATCAGATCCGTTAGATTCTCAAGCCCGTCAGTCATCATTGCTCGACTGCCAATCGAGAGCCCAGTCCAGGTCTTGATCACTACGAGGAGGAGAAGAAAGACAGCTGAGGTGGCCACGACATTCCTCTCTTGAAGAAAGCGGCTCATCCAGTAGCCCTCGTGCACAATCTGCATTCGGGACTCTCGAAGAGTAGTCCTCCCTCTGTCCGTCAGGGCCAGTGGGTCGTCGGCGGAAGCAATCAGCTTCTCGTTGACACCGTGCTGAATTGCTTCATCTACATCGAGTGGTGAAACTGTCATGCGAGAGAGTCTCACGGCGAACATGGAACCAAGATGAGCATATAGCCGCTCTCTCTCTGTGAAGCCTTCATAGATGCTGCACAACACTGCATGAAGGAGAGTTTCAGCAGGATCTCCCTTCATGACATTCGTTATTCCTCGCTCGCTCCGAGCACTGCGACGTCGGACCTCCTGTTCGGAGAAGTCCCAGAGATTGTCCAGTGAGGTCTCCTGCTCCACCATCGTCGACACCTAACTTAGTCTTGTCTAACTTTTTCAGCTTGGAGCCTAATAAATCATGACAAGTGCGCGAGTCTCATCTATACTACAACACGTTCACCTGGAACTCGCCTAAAGGTCTGGATATCGCCAACATGATCAGCTCCAACCAGATATCTCGTGAGACGTTCAACTCCTAGACCAGCCCCTGCGCTGGGCACGAAACCTTCCCGGGCATGCTCCAGGTAGCTTGAGAACCGGCTTAGGGGGAGTCCATCATGCAGTATCCTCTTCACAAGACGTTCGTACTCCCACTCGCGTTCGCCACCACTCAGAGCTTCCCCGTAGCCCTCAGGATATATCAGATCGTAGTTGCGATACGATCCGGGTCTTTCTGGCTCCTCTGCGTCATAGAACTCACGCTTCAGGTCAATGACCCAGAAGGGGTCAGTAGCATCTAGGCTGGCGGCTGTTTCCCAGTCTTCTCCGTACCTGTCGAGGAGTTCTACAGACGAGTAGCGCTTGAATCTGGCGGGACACTTCAATAGTCGAGACCACTCGTCAAGCTCATCTGCACAGTCTGAGAGAACTCGTCGAGTAACAGACTTGAGGAGGCCCTCAACAATCATGAAGACATCCTCCATTGTGCCATGGGCAATTTCGAAGTCGACTTGACTGAACTCGAAGAGGTGCCTCTTGGTTGAATTCCTATCAGGATGTTCAAGACGGACATTCGGGGACATCACATAGAAGCGCTCAATGCCCGATGACACGAGGATTTGCTTATGTAAGACCATACTCTGTGTGAGAACAAGGCTCTGACCAAGATAGTCGATATGTGGAGTTGTAATGATGCTGCTTCCGGGATCGGGCCCTAAGGGGTCGGTGGTAGTACTCAGGATAATCGGCATTATCTCAAGGAACCTTCGACTACGGAGATACTCGTGAATCTCCTGCAGCGCCTTGCTCTGTATTTGGAGGGCAGCTATCAGTCTTGAAGAAACCATAGACTAGAGGATGTACAATGGACTAAAGAACATCATCCGACAGAAGCAGAAAGAAATCCATGTTTTTTCTGTCTCTAGCTGCTCAAGCTGAAGATTTTTCGGAAGTCACGAGAACCCAATGTCATCGAACAGGAAGGCGAGGCCCTGCTTCTCGATGAGATTGTACATCTTCTTGGCCACAGTGTTGATCTCGAAGTCCGCGTCATGTTTGGCTCGCAGATTGAAGTAGTTCCTCAGAGACCGTGCGTTTATTGTGATGACCATGTCAGTTCTGGCTTCCTGGGTCAGCTTTCTCCGGGCCACGTCCACATCGTAGCCCTTGGCAAGCCACTTCTCATAGGTGGCAATGACGTTCTTAGTGTCTGCAATCCATTCATCAAGGTCTTCCGGACGAATCTGAGGAGGTACTACGAAGTCGTCAGGAGTCAGACTCCGTTTCTTTCGAAGGCTCATCTGAGTGTAGGACGCCATTCTATGGCGCACCTGCTGGTGAGATGCAACCCGGGACATGCTGACCCAGAACTGGAAGTTGATGTGCTCAAGTACGCTCTCGTGACCCAGACGAATCATTTTGGAGAGGAAGTCCTTGGCTCGCTCAAGGGTCAGGTCAGCCACGAAGGTTCTGTAGGGCTCATCCTTCCTCGAAACCATCCCTGCGGCAGCCGCGTCTATGATACTCTGAAGGGACGGAATGCCAGACTCTGTCCATTCCACAAGCACATTGGCGACTTTCTCAGTGTGCGGAGCCATTCGAGTTCAAGCGCTTCGAGCAGCGGCCAGCATTATGTCTATCGCATCTAGAACCAGTCGCGCGCCCTTTGGGACGGAAGAAGCGCAGGACTTATGCCCATGTGCATCATTCCAGTGCCAAATGAAGCCCTACAGACTCTTCGACATTGACCGGCCGCTCATCATGGCCCATCGCGGCGACTCTGCCAACTTCCCCGAGAACACTATGGCCTCAATGGAATCAGCCGTGAAGATAGGCGTTGATCTTCTGGAAACGGATGTACATCTGACGAAGGACGGGGAGTTTGTGCTCTTCCACGATGAGGACATCCAGCGTACAACGGGAGAACAGGGCACTATCCGTGAGCGCACTCTCGAGGAGCTACGACAGATAGACTTGGGTGAGATGTTCACGATTGATGGAGAGACCTACCCTTTCCGTGGAAAGGGTCTGAGGGTGCTCACTCTTCGAGAGGTATTCAAAGCATTCCCGGGGATGCGCTTCAACATAGACATGAAGGACACGATTCCCGAGGTGCCGAGTATCCTTCAGAATCTACTTCGAGATGAGGGGATGGAACACTCAGTCGTCGTGGCTTCATTTCATCCTGCTCAAGCTCGCAGATTCCATGAGATTGCTCCCGATATCGCCATGGCCGCCAATCCGAGCCAGGTCAAGAGGTTCGTGATTGGACTCAGACTGAGGATGCTACCCCTCCTAGCACGAGAGACACCCTTCGCCGCGTTTCAGGTCCCCTTGCAGAGCGGCTCGACAAAGGTGGTTGACCAAAGGTTCATTGATGCGGCCCATAGCCGCGGTATTGCGGTTCATGTATGGACCATAAACGAGAGGCAGGAGATGGAGTTCCTACTGGACCAGAGAGTAGACGGGATCTTCACTGATAGACCAGGACTACTCCGGGAAGTGATGACAGGCCGAGGCCTTCTGTGACCTGTCTGTATCCGCGGGAGATTCCACTAGGTGTGAATATCCAAAATACGTTAATATGTGGCTGGAGGGTGGTCCCAAGTGAAGTCCATAGCGGACTCAATGTTGGGGCCGTGGACTTGAACGAACCGGAGTAAGTCTAAAAATGACCTGTCCCGAATATAATGCGGCCGAAGGCAAGTGCGGCGTTGACGGATTCAAGTTTTACACGGGCATGAACAAACCCTGTGAGACCCCTGGCATAACCAAGGAAAAGTGTCCAAGGTTTGCCATGCAAGGATAGCAAGAACAGGCGCAACTCGTACTTGGCTGCGAGCCTACCGAGGGGCTGAGAACGAGGCTGGAGACAGCCTCCTCAGTCCACAACTCATTCTCCAGATGTAATATCCCAGCGAGGAGTCAAGACTAGGTCCACTGCAGATGGATGGAAAGAAACGGAGGGGAGAAAGAGGTGGACCGGGAAAGACCCGGTCCGGTTCTGTCTTTGTTGGGCACAAAGATCTTGGGTTTTGTCTATTGGTTGAGAAGCATGCTGGCGGCGGCCTCGAACATCTCAGTGATACCGGCACCGGTCTTGGCTGAGACCTCCATGAGAGGCGCGTCGTACTCCTGAGCGAATGCCTGCCCGTCTTCGAACCGCACTCCAGACCCATTGAGCCGCTGGTCAGTCTTGTTGGCTACGAAGATGAACCTGCACTCAGGAGCGTTCTCCTTGACACGGCCTATCCACTCCCGGAGCCGCTCAAGCGAGAAGTACCTCGTTGAATCGTAGACTGCCAAGGCAAGCCTCGCACCTCTGAAATAGTCACTCACAACCTCACGGAATCGAGGTTGGCCGCCCATATCCCATAGCATGAGTGTAGCGATATCATCTCCGACCGCGACCTTCTTGGATGCGAAGTTCACGCCAATGGTCATCTTCATTTCGTCGTCAAAGCGATCCTCAGTGTAGCGAAGCGTGATGCTAGTCTTCCCAACACCGCCCTCGCCAATGAGTACTGTCTTGTAGACTGGTAGTCTCGCAGCCATGTTGGGCACCTCCTCTACCGCTGTGCCAAGCAGGTTGTCTGCACGGCCGGTCACACCAAGCCACCAGACACTGTAGGCTGAGAACAGGAGTATAGAGGAGATCACAGTCACCAAGTTGCCGCCGGCGGTCGAGAAGATGAGGAGCAGAACGCCCAAGGTCAGGAAGAGAGCTCGGCCCCTTCCAGGTGCAGACGCTTTCCTCATGCGCCACCAGAGAGTCCCGTAGAGAAACGTGGGGACTGCAGAGTTGAGAAGGCCGCTTATAGCCATGGTCATTGCGATCATCGACACACTGTCAGGCGGCACCTGACGGAGAAGACCGTCCACGATAACCCAGAACGGTGCGATTGAGATGATCACTGGAAGGAGGAGAATACGTCTCCAATCAAGAGCAATGATGGCGCTGACGTGCAGCAGAGCCGTTGC
>JAEOUG010000054.1 GCA_016839445.1 Candidatus Thorarchaeota archaeon | reverse complement strand
GGAGGCGCCCTTACCTCCCAGCTTGTTCTTCATTGTAGCGTTTCCTTCGGCCTTCCTGTCGCCGAATACGTATACGTGTTTATCATCACTCTTAGGCATCTAGTCAAACCACCAGCCAGGGTTGTGGGATCACATCGCTACCCAGATTCGCCATCCATGAGTAGTGCGACTACGACTCTGTTCAGGTTGTCGTACCTTTGGGTATGTTCCCCTTAACTATAGTCTGGACTGCGGCGAGCTTCCATTAATAATCTGTCTCTAAGAGGCAAGGCGCCTTCATAGGTCCCATCGAAAGGCTTTTTCATGGGCTGCAGTCTCTCACGGTAGCTGTCTGTGAGAGGCACGAACATGATTGACCTGACTAAGAACGAGGAGCAGTTGAAGCGCACTGTCGAGCGGTGTCGTGAACGCAGCATCGTTATTCCTACATATGACCAAATGAAGCATCCTGAGAAGATCCCTGACTCCATTAGGTCCGCCTTGAAGAAGAAGGGTCTCTGGGACGTCACACCGGAGAATCTGTTCCGCATTACATGGAAGAATGAGCCTGTTGCCCAGGGAGGCCTCTTCCGTGAGCTGCCGAACTACATGGAGATCCCACACGAACTCACCGGAGTTGATGCAAGGATTATCGCCCTGGTGGGGAAGTACTTCCCAACGGGGGCACACAAAGTGGGCGCGACCTTTGGTTGCCTGGTTCCGCCGCTGGTCACAGGTCAGTTCGACCCAACCTTCCACAAGGCTGTTTGGCCATCAACAGGGAACTACTGCAGAGGGGGAGCATACGACGCCACCCTACTCGCGTGCGAGAGCATCGCGATTCTGCCAGAGGAGATGAGTCAGGAACGCTTTGATTGGCTGAATACTGTTGCTGGAGAGATCATCAAGACTCCGGGCAGCGAGTCTAATGTCAAGGAGATCTACGACATGGTCTGGCATCTCCGCGAGACTCGAGAGAACATCTTCGTCTTCAACCAGTTCAGTGAATTCGGCAACTACCTGTTCCACTATGATGTCACAGGCAATGCCATGGTTGAGGTGCTCGACAAGGAGCTCGGTAAGGGCAAGTACCAAGGTGTCTGTCTAACGACCGGTTCTGCGGGAACCCTCGGTTGTGGCGACTTCATGAAGCAGTACGAGCCCACTAGCAAGATTGCAGCTGGTGAGGCAGTACAGTGTCCCACTCTGTGGCTTAACGGCTACGGGGCTCACCGAATCGAGGGTATAGGCGACAAACATGTGCCATGGATTCATAATGTGCGCAACACCGACATGATCATCGCCATCGACGATAATGACCCAATGAACATCATCAGGTTGTTCAACGAGCCTGCGGGCCGCAAGTTCCTGATTGAGGACATCGGGGCCCCGGCGGACATTGTCAATCAGCTAGACCTGCTAGGAATCTCTAGCATTGCGAACCTACTGATGAGCATCAAGTTTGCCCAGTACTATGAGCTCACGGAGAACGATGTCGTTCTTACTGTCTTCACGGACTCGATGGAGCTCTATGAATCACGGCTCAGAGAAGCAAGAGCCGCACACGGGAAGTACACCAGGGATGATGCAATCCGCGGTTACTATGGTCACCTGATGGCTCAGAAGACTGATGCCATGATTGAGCTGGACCACTATGATCGTAAGAGAGTGCACCACTTGAAGTACTTCACATGGATAGAGCAGCAGAAGTTCGGGCTCGATGAGCTCAATGCTCAGTGGTACGACTACCCGGCGTACTGGGAGAACATCCAGCAGCTCACGCCGAAAATCGACAAACTGATAGTCGAGTTCAACGAGAAGGTCGGCCTCACCTAGATCCAAGGCCGATTTCTCATTCTTTTGGCGTTTCAGTTCACACCACATTTCCTGAAATAGCTAGCACACGTATGTTTTCTGCTGGCGCCGGGATGATGCTGTACAGTGAGAGTACGGTATCGAGTCCAGCATGGTTGCATACAACCAGAGTGGGAGTCAAGAAACATTGCGGCATTGCGGGCCAACCGTCACACTTCTCGCATGTATGGTTCTAGCATGTCTACCGCTTCCCGCCTACACTGGTCCCGTCGTGCTGCCTAGGATAACACTCTCGTCATCCTCCTCTGATTTTGCGTATGGTCCGGCCCAGGACTATCTACAGCCTTACTCAGGAATCTTGGACCCTGTCGTTGTAGAGGAGAGGGCAGTACCTTCAGAGCCCACTCTGTACACCCACGCACGCACGGACGTCAACCCATACCCTACCGGTGAAGTATGGTTGCCGGCAGGTGCTCCTGGGAATCTAAGATCGGCTGAATGTTCGGGTGACTACTTCCTCGTAGGAGAGGGTGGGAGCGCAGATTTCAGCGGCGTGGCGGGAACCATATCCCTCTGGCTGATGTGGACAGAGGAAGCTGCGACAGGGCGATTCTGGGGACAGGATCAAGACTTCGAGACGCGATGGCAGCTAGGACGCCTAGTTCTGGATTGGGGTGGGGACGGCTCTCTCACAGGGAACAAGAACGACTGGGTTCCTCACCATTGGTACTTCATCGCGATTACTTGGAATGAGACCTCTAATGACCTGACTATCGTCTGGGGCGACGAAGAAACCCTTCCTGTGGTAGATGCGGCGTCTACTAGCTGGTACACCTCTACCATCGGACGACACACAGAGAACAACATCATGAACTCCGCAGCGAGAACAAGTTCCTTCGTAGTCGGACGCGTCGATGAGTTTAGGTTCTGGTCCGTAGAGAGGAACTTGGATGAAATCAGAAGCGATTATCTTGCCGTCCTCGCCGGGACGGAGCCATACCTGAGTCACTACTACGAATTCGAAGAGGACCTCACAGACACGGCGGGTGACGAAGATCTCCACGCTTCCGGAGGTTACACTTACAGCTTCGATGTGTTCAGAGGCCCCCTTGGCTGGCGTGGGAGTGAAGTCACAGTCACGGTTCGAAACCTGAAACGCCTGATTGCTCTCAATGGTTCTTTCGAAGACGGGAATCCCGGAACGAATGTGGATTGGTATGGTGATGGAGTGTATGCTCCGTATGGATGGGCCGCGCGTCGCGAGATCATCTCTGGCTTGGGAAGACAGCGGACATCGTATTCTCTGGCAGATGACGGCTACGTTACTATCGAGAATGAAGGTTATGAGGTGACCACACCAGACGGTTTCAGGCACTATAACGGTACGAGAGTATACTGGTATCAGACGATTCAGAACTATGAACACAACGAGGACTTCATTCTTGACCTTGGCTACCAGTATCTGCATGGTCCGATAGGTGAGAACTTCGCTGGCCTCTTTGACTTCACGGTCGAAGTCCTAAACGGCTCTACTGAGCTCTGGTCCTGGAGCATTGATCCTACAAACATAACAGGCCGTGGAGAATGGCTAGCTCTGGGTCCTACTCAGCTCAGCATTCCTTCATGCCCCACGGTGTTCGAACTGAGAGTGTCTCTCAAGATTGACACACCGGGTGGCTACATCCAGATTCCTATTGACGACCCGGATCTCGATGGCGATGCCACAAACGGGCAGTACCTGACCTTCCTTCTGGATGATGTTTCGCTCGTAGCGCAAGACGCACCGACCTTCGAGAGTGTGGATCTGAGTGCCTCCAACTCCTTCTCTGGGAGCGTCGAGTTTGCAGGACACGAGGGTCAAGGGAGCGTAGTGCTGAACTACACCTACTGGACCCTTGTTTCTATTCCAGTCACTGTGACCGCCAATACTACGGTATCATTCGAGTTCTCTGCAGCTGTCACGCGGATGAGTCGATTTGGTAGCTCTTCCCCAACCGCAAGTTCCGAAACACAAGGGACATCATTCACTGTAGAAGTCAACGAGCCGTCAACGGTCACTTGGTGCTACTATGTCGAATCATATGCCGAAGCTGAGGATCTCTCTCTATCGATTATCCATCCGACCGACTGGGTTCTGGAGGCAGTAATGGATCCCCTAGGGAGCGACGTGACTCAGGCCTGCATTCCATGTGTTGGCTGTGTCCACGTGCCCTCAGGGCTTGTTGGGTCGGCTGGATGGTGGACATTCGAGTGCCAATCTCCCAACTACGCATATGAAGTCAGCACGGAAGACTGGCCTCCGGAGAGCTCGCATTGGGTTTCAGCTTATGTTTTCAGGAGCAATAGTCGTCTTCGGTGTTCTGCTACCATAGGCACAGCAAGCCAGACTGTCGGTCAAGTCAACGATGTATACTTCGAGATCCTTGAACCAACGGGCTCCGTTTGGAGCTCAGAGAACATCTCAGTCGTCAATTCTAGCCTGGCCTTCACAACGCCCCTGACTCTCGGCCCAGTCAACGCCTCTATCGGTCAGTGGGCCTCGGTCGTATTCTGGAGGAACGGAACAGAGGTTGCCTATGGGCTTCAGGCCTTCGAAGTACACCATGGGATAACTGCCTTCCCTCATACCCCGAGCGTGAGCATCGACGACGAGGAGGAGTTCACTGCCGCTGTCCACCTTTACGACCAGGATAACGGCTATGCCATTCTGGCTGGCGCAGCAGTCATTGGGAATCTCTCGTCGCAAATCGTTTCCTTCAGTCCTAACCTTGCTCGAAGCTGGTGGGAGGCCGCCTTCAACGTCTCAGATCTTGCAGCAGGCGAGTATGAGATAGAGATCAGCATCACGATACCGTTCTATGATGCGGCTGTCTGTAGCATCCAGTTGACTGTACCAGACGCTGGCTCCTTGTATGCCATTGCCTTCAGAGCCGGTTTCCTTGGAGGTCTGGCTCTCTTGCTGGTGGGTGTTGGGCTCACCTACGGCCGTCGATACTACATGTCAGTGATGGCTCGAAGGAACCTTGAGCTTATTGGGCTCAAATCTAGGTTCGACGATGTGAAGAACCTACTTGGATTCCTCACGATTCAGAGGCTCACAGGACTGTCAGTATACTCCAAGGTGCTCAAGGGAGTCTTCCAGGAATCAATGCTGGGTTCGTTCATATCTGCCATATCCCACTTCCGGGATGAATTCTCCATGAGCGAGCCAATATGGACTGCCATTCCCATAACGGAAGCCATCACAGCCGTCCAGTCAGAGCAACTCATCTTTGCTATTATCACAGTTGACCCAGCTTCACAGAGGCTCAAAGAGAACCTTGAGGATTTCGCGCGGGCAGTCGGTGGCCTATACGACTCGGATGAGCACATCGCAAGGCCGACCGGTCTGACCCCTGAAGTGTCTGAATCGGTCAGAAACGTGCTTGACCCACTCTTTGAGAGTTACTTCGATGGCGCTCTGCTCGACAAATATGTGGGCGTCAAGAAGACGATACCAGACCACTTGAGGCCGGTGATGGACGCATTCGCGTCAACGGAGATTGACCACGGATTGTCACCAGAGCAGATTGTGCGATCTGTCGTGCTTCTGGGCTACACAGAGCTGAGAGCCTACCGTTGTGTCTTGGATGCTGTGACAAAGGGACATCTGATTCCTGTTACGGGCGGTCTACCCCCACTGGAAGGCTAGGCGAGATTCAGGCAAACATTGAAGTCCAAAGGCTCATTGCCCGTGCAGGTCAGGGCAGAGAGATGAATTCGATTCGAATAAAGCATGACGGGGACTTCGGCCGTCAGGAAGCGCCTGAGTATCCGGCTGATGCAACTGAGATTCGCTTCAGGAACATGCACGCCAAAGAGGTAGACCTCTCGGACCTAGTTCACTGTAAGAACCTCACCATTCTGGACCTCTCACGCAATGCACTAGGGACCGTTGACCTGAATCCTCTGAGCACATGCTCAGAGCTAGAATCGATTATCGCCCGTGAGAACAGGCTCGAATCATTAGATCTGTGGCCTCTTGCTGGCAACTCTAGACTGCAGCAGATCGACCTGTCATTCAACAAGACACTCAGACACCTAGATATCACTCCTGTCCTTGGTAGAGCCTTGCTGTATCTGGATTCTTCGGTTGTCGTTACAGCGGATGCGATTCTCATATGGTTGCTGACCAGAAAGCAGATTGAGGAGAAGATCTATCTGATGAGAACGGACCGCGTACGGTGGAGTGGCTTTCCAGTCATCATCTGGATGGGGTACGAGTCCTTCGCAGCTGAGAAATGGCACATGACAAGATCTCGCATTGAGTCAGTTCTTGTGCGAGTATCCCGGGACGACTGGTTCTCGGCGCAGCGCGGGATGATGGTAGGTCTCGGTCTGGGGGAGCTAAGCGGCTATGATGGTAACCCGCAAGATCTTCTCGAGGGTACAAGTAGCCACATGAGCTACGCTGAGGCCATCAACACAATCCATGAACGTGCGCTCGAACTTCTTGAGAAGCAGATATCGAGAGGTGGATCTACTCTCTTCTTGGACACTGAGCTGATGAGGAGGACCGGGGCCTCTCGTCTTATACCTGCCTTGGTCGAACAGAGGAAAAGAGAGATAGACGAGCTAAGAGTTCCACTTCGTGCGAGTCGAGTCTATCTGAGGGGGCTCTGGAGCACTCATTACGGTTCTCAGATTCTATCCGCTTTGGGCCTAGGTCTCCGGACCGACCTGCAGGGACTGGAACGCATCAGGACTTGCTTCTCTGACCTGGGGTTTGAGCTTGCCACAACAGAGGACCGTTCCATCAGACCAACCAGCCCTGTTCTTGCATCACGCAGTCTGCAGGAACACATCAACCATCTCGCACTAGGTCACTACGACACAACACACCCACTACTACGCTTCTGATTTCCTTGTTCGACAGACCTATTTATGCGGTTTAGAGATGCCAAGCAACGGTAGTGACAGACTATTGTCCAGACGAAGGAGATACTCTGATAGGCCAATTGTCCGCGTGAAGATCAGCAGACTTAGATTCCCCGAATTCTGTCCGGTCTGTGGCGCTCCGGCCAAGGCTCTGATGCAGATAACCACTGGATCGAGGAGCCAACACCTACTAAGCTCTCGCTGGAATCCTTCCTTCACGTACCACGGAAGGAGTTCAGGCGAACGCCCTCAGCAAAAGACCTTCCTCGTCGAAGTGTGTGAGGACCACAAAATCACAGATGAGGCGGAGCTTCGAATGCGTGGATTAGCAACATGTCTGGCGACAATCATGTTCGGCTCAACGGTCTTCGCGCTCATGTTTGCAGGGAGTGATGTATGGGCTGGGCAACCTATCGCAGGATGGGTGTATCCGTACATGATTTTCCTAGGCCTGACTGTGCTCTTCGGCTATGTTGCCTTCAGGCCCAATCCTGTAGAGTCTGCCATCAAGATAGTGGGTTTTGACTTCGAGATGCAGCATGTCTGGCTATTGCCCAAGCGGAGAGACTACCTAGAGGCACTTCTCGAGATGAACGGCCTCAATGCTCAACTGGTGAACTGGTTTGTGAAGGCCTAGCTGGCCTCTCGCCTGTCCCTTGTCTCGTAGTATTCACATACTCTAGCCAGAGCAGATACTGCCTCGCGAGTGTTCCTAAAGACTGGAAGCCCCTCCTCTATGAACACATTCCACGCGGCAGCCCTGGGAATTGGATACGCCACCTCTGGTACTGAGACAAGCACGGGCTTCCCAAGTCTGTCGGCCACCTTCTTCCCTGCCCTTGCCATTGCCCTCCAGTAATCTGGCAGAAAGTCGGCAGCCCCCATGATGGTAGCCACTTGATGCATGTTGTGAACATCGGCCTCTAGAATGAGCGAATCGAACCTGTCCTCGTTACCGACTATGTCAACCACC
Source organism: Candidatus Thorarchaeota archaeon (assembly GCA_016839445.1). Lineage (GTDB taxonomy): Archaea > Asgardarchaeota > Thorarchaeia > Thorarchaeales > Thorarchaeaceae > SMTZ1-45. The sequence continues at coordinate 19,588 of JAEOUG010000054.1, read as the reverse complement.
TCTGAGACCGTCTGGTCTTGGTAGTAATCCGCTGCCAGGTCTATGGGATTGCCTAGACCCGTACCCACGTCTCGAATGAGAGGATCTAGTTTGTCGATTGTTGCTTGCGACGTCCGTGGAACCTCAAGACCGTGCTCGATGCACAGATCTGTGTAGATCACACTGGTGCCGCCGCTGATCGCCACAAGTCCTAGCCTTCTCGATTTGGGTGGAGGGCTCAGTGAGAACACGCTCAGTGTAGCCACCAGGTCTTCAAGGGTTGTGACAACCTGGATGTTTGCCTGCTTGAAGACTGCATCCCAGATTTGGCGACTTCCCGACAGCGCACCTGTATGGGAAGACACCGCTCGAGACCCTTCTTCAGATCGTCCGCCCTTCAACACAACTACCGGTTTCCTGACAGCAAGCTTCGAGAGGGCATCAAGCATAGCTCTCCCATGTCGGGTTCCTTCAATGTATCCGCCAACAACCTTCGTTTCTTTGTCATCAGCAAAGTACTCGAGAATCTCCGATGGTGTGATGTCGATTTGGTTTCCAAAACTGAACAGCTTGCTGAAGCCTACTCCTGACTCGACGCCCGCAGTGTAGGTGGCAATTGCGACGCCGCCTGATTGCGATACGAAGCCCACACTTCCTGGTAGCCGCTTCACGGTGGGCATGAACGCAAAGCCCAGTTTCGGGTACATTAGACCCATGCAGTTGGGCCCCAGAACCCGAGTCGGGAGACTCTGCACAAGTTGCCTTAGCTCATCTTCACGCTTCTGACCATCCGGAGTACCCAGCTCGGAGAATCCACTTGTGAAGACCGTAGCTCCCTTGGCACCCTTCATGCTGACTTCCTTCAATGTCTGGGGAACGTACTTGTACGGGACCGCGACGATTGCGTAGTCAATAGAGCCCGGGACTTCTTCGAGGGACTCTAAGATTCTTCTACCCATGACCTCGCCTCCCTTGACCGATACGAGATGCACATCCAATTCATGGTCCCACTGGAGCATCGAATGAACCCAGTAGTACCCAAGCTTGGCTGACACACCTACAATTGCCACAGATTTGATGTCTAGGACTTCCTTGAGCGAGGGCCTCTTAGCTGCAGGCATAGGTAGTTCTCCAAGAGGCGGCGACAATCGCGACCGCAATTTAAGAGTACCTGCATCAGAGTCATTGAGATGAAAAAAGAAAAAGGAGGAGAGGAGATAGCGTGAGGAGATATGCGCCGGCTAGGTTCTTGGGGATCGAAGTTGTCGACGCACTCGCCTGCGGAAACGAGTGCAGCAGCCGCTCGGGCTCTTGGATGAGTCGAAGCAGTTTCTCTTCAGCCGACGCACGTGACCACAGTGATGATAGCTCCTAATATATAATATGTGGATATATACAGAATGGCGCCGTTCCCAAGGCTTACGGGAACCAGATTGTTAATATCTCTCGGCCTCTCTTACTCTGGCTATGGCTCGTGCTGCGCTCTTTGCCGTCTTGGTTCTCCTAGCTGCGACTCTACCTCTAGGCACCGTGCCGGAGGCAAAGCCGTCACACGATATTACCTATGCTCCGTCACAAGATTTGGTATATATCGAGAGGGATTGGACGCTCAACGTCATTCTCGTCGACTATGATGCCGACAACATCAATGAAGACACTCTCCTAAACACCATGCCCGCTTCTCGCCTACACCAGACAGATGATGTCGGGATAACTTACAACTTCGATTATCAGATTCACTACGCAAACGAGAGCTACTCCTCAGCCCTTCGGGCGTTTGCTCTCGATAATTCGGTTAACGGAACAGGCATTGGCACCAAGCTCAATAGTAGCGCACTCTCCATTCAGAGAGGGGACCCAGGCACTCCCATCAGGGTCTTCAATCCGCGCGATGGTCGGGCAATTGACGGGATTGCTCTTGAAGACTGGCTCATGGAGCATCCCTGTGTCGCACCACCAAGCTTGGGATACAACCTGTATCTTCTCAACTTCTCAAGCATGGATACTCCAGGGCATGAGCTAGAACACTGGTATGACTATGCGGCACAGGATCCCGACACGGGGATGATGCAGGACTGGTTCCGACTTGAGTTTGACCACGACCTAAATCCGCCGCTCGAGATGCAGTACGCAGGATTCGGTGGCAGAGGGAACATCTACGCTCTGGATCCATCCGCAAATCAGTGGTACCTTCGTTGGGCTCGTATCTGGTGGCAGGACTACATAGGGGCTGACTACGATCATTGGACGAAGGATCTCGAGGACAAGGTTGCTGAGGTTGATCTTGGAACACCCACCGGTGTCAACCAGCTCAGTGTGTATCTCCGCAATTACATGTTTGACATAGTTTCGTTTCTGTTGTTCCCTGTGCAGCACAGCCCGGCGAAGTATGTGACCTCAGGCGAGCTTCGGGTGACAGTGGTTTGCATGGATGTCGAGAGCGGAATCTCTGTAGATAGCCTTCGCTGGGTCACAGATGCGGAGATGCAGCAGCATCACCTTGAGGAGCTCTATCCCTTCATTGACTGGAATGTCCAGTTGGACTTCGTCGACATCAACCAAGATGCCGCTTGGAACTACACCTTCTGGCGTTCGGCATCGGTAAACGAGGAAGGAGTCACTGAAGTAGACGGAGGAGAGATGTTCAACTATATCTATGAAGTTGTCCGACCCTACCGCATCCCTACAGGTCCTGATCTTGTCAGTGTCTTTGGTGTTGTCTTCATTAAGCAGAACATGGTGATGTACTACGGAGACGGCACCTACACTGGTCTGGGTTACAATGGCGAGTTTGGCGGCCAGACTGTGATTTGGAAATCATGGGAGCGCTATTATCGTTCTGACAACGTAACGCCAAGGAACGGCGTGTCTTCAGTACAACTTCACGAGTCGATGCACGCAGTTGGCTTCGGACACACATGGGTTCATGAGCACTATACAGGTGACTTCAGTTATGGCCCGATGGGTTACTTCGCTGACCACAATGGCACTTCCAGTTTCGACAAAGACTGGGTACAGGGGACGTTTCTGGACCAGATGGAAGCACTCACCTGGGATGAGTTCCAGTACAGACAAACCTTCGTCGAGCCTACCGACCGAGAGGAGACTCTTCTCGCCGAACAGAATGCGCTGACTTGCTTCGACTTGGCGCGAGAAGCCTACAATCAGATGGACTGGTTGAAATGCTATGATATGCTCTGCAAGGCTCGAGACTGGAGTAAGCGCATGATATACTCAAGACATGATTCTGTGGCCCCAATGATACAGCGGTGGGGTACAATACCTGCGCGTCCATCAACAGACAGCTTCACATACTGGGCCACGGTGACTGACGATACTGCTGGATTAGAGAATGTCACAGTCTATGTTCAGGTGGATAACTCAACCCCGCTTGTGTACCCCTGTGAATATGGAGGAGGAAACTGGAGCTGCGTCATAGATCCAGTAGTCTATGATGAGGCCGCCACAGTCTGGCTTGTGGCTTGGGATTGGGCTATGAACTCGGCGGAAGGTGGGCTGCTACGTCTGCCCTTGGGCGAAGGACTCAATCCTCTGGTTGTGGGCGCAGCTGTGACGGTATCTGTGCTCTCACTCGCTGGAGTGGTCATTGTCCTCAGACGAAGAGTCCATCCAAGCTGACTGTCGGAATTTCGAGAACGTGTTTCATTTGTCATAGTAACGATAATTCGAAACAAAACTCGAATTATAGAGTCGGCTTTACAGAGCATCCATTCATATAGTGGTGATGCCTTCTTGCGTCTGTCCAGCGGATAGTGACGACTATACCTGTTTAGGAGTGTACCATATGCGGCCAAAGAGAATGATAGGACTGCTGCTTGTGTTTGTGCCATTGATGATGGGTGTCATGATGACGCCATCTTCATTGAATGCGAACACTGGCTCTGCGGGAAGCAAGACTGTCGAACTCTCAAACGGTGAGTTGATTCAAGTGGCTCCCGATGAGGTTGTCTATGAGTATCGACTCTCTGATGTGCCCACAGGTCGAACTGGGACGGGAGATCCTCTTCTCGCAAACGAATCTGGCATCCGCGTGGACACGTTTGTCGATGAAAGCATGGACTATGACTCAGGCACTTCGTCACTGTCTACCGCGAATCTCTCTGTACCGCTCGGCGAGGGATGGGAGAGCTATGGTGTCTATGCTGACATAACAAGCATAACTGAGAACAGAACGTGGATTGACAATTCCGGCCTCGACGACAGCTCGAGTTGGTCCTTTGAGACCGATGACATTGCTTCAGCGTTCGGTCCGTCCTATACTAATGCCCTCACATCCCAGTGGCAAGCAGACGGACATGGAACAGGAGATGGTGCAGCCTACTTCTACATGGATGGTTATTACTACGACGCAGGCGGTGGCCTGTACGGCGACTGGTATGATGTAGGTGACAAGGCCTACATGGTCCAGAACCTCACTATTGATCGTGGGGACGTGACCTCTCTCGGCATTTCACTTGACTATTGGGCTGATGTCGCTTGGGCTGGATACATGACAGGTTTCTTTGAGGTCTTCGTTTCCGTCGGCGACCCTGACAACGGCGGCGAGTACTTGTGGAGCATCCCATTTGATGCAATCGCTGATGACGGTATATGGTACTCGACAGGCTTCGTCAGCGTGGACCCGTCTGTCATGAGCCTGCCGAATGTGTCGATCTGGGCAGGTCTCAGAACCACTGCCTTAGAGTGGTGGCGCCCAGACATCAATCCGAGAGCGCGTGTCGACAACATCCTAATCTACATCACAGCAAAGGCCACACCCGAAGATGTCAACCTACAGATGAATGGAGTTGATGTCGACAACGTCATTGTCGGATTGGATCCTGTCTTCGGGCTGGGTACCGCCTACTATGAGCCGCTTACACCATGGTCATCAGGGGCTGCATATGCCAACTTCTCATGGACTCCCTCACCATTTCCGCCCGATCCGGATTTCGATATCAATGTCAACATAGATGTCAATGTCTGGGTCTTCGCACGTCGTCTGCTAAGCCCAACGATTGGTAACACCGAGTTGCTCACTGTGGGAGACAACTACCAAGTTTCCAACGCGAGTACCGTATCTTGGGAAACCAACTTCTATGTTTCAGTTCCGGGCGGCTATGGGAGTCAGTACTTCTTCAACGTGAGTCTCCCATTGAATCGCGACATCAATTTCGTATCTGAGCCATTCCACCGGTTCACCAATCTCACAAGCAATTGGTGGCTTGGAGACCCCGGTGACGGCGTCCTGAATGTATCTGTCTACTCCGTGGGCTTAGATGATCCGAATGGCCTTTGGATGTTACGAGGTACATCGCCGAACATGATTTCCGGTCTGAGCGTCTGGGACGATGACGCTACTTCTTGGGTACCTACGGGGACCTTCAGGGCTGACGAGGACACTAGGTTCCGAGCTACCCTCTCATCTGCGTATGAGGGCGACATCGTCACGTTTGTCATATACGATTCCAGTGGTGTTGTCTGGGATACGCTACAGGCTGTTGTCGATGCTGGCGGTCTGGCCACATCGGGATATGTGAACCTCGACGCAGTGACTGCTGACGTAGGCGACTGGGAGGTACAGGCATTTGTGACTGACGAGTCGTCGACTGGGTACGTCCACAATGTGGGTTATTTCAGACGTTCCTTCAGTATTGAGCATGGCACTCAGGTATCTGTGAAGTATCCCATCAGTGCCAAGACTACATGGTCTGTCAATGTGACGTACGGAGATCTGGTGTTCATTCAACTACGTGTCAATGACACGGACAATGGTGATCTGCTGGCCGGCGGAGTGATGCAGTACTCAGGCGACTTCGGGTCAGGAACAGCCAACGACATGGGTACAGGCGAGTACAGCCTGAATCTGGACACAGGGACTCTGGGCACCAATGGGCAGTTTGAGGTCGACTTCTCCTGGAGCAAGTCGTTCTATGATTCCATCCTTCAATCGTTCACGATAAACGTCATCTATGAGACTGACTTGTACTCCTCAGATGCACCGGGGATTGATGTGCCAAGTGGGTATTCGGCAGAACTGGAGCTCTACTTCGAGAATATGAACTCTCAGCCAATCACTGGAGCAGGAATCACATGCAACTGGACACAGAGCTATAGCGTGACACCAGGAGCTCCAGGCTACTACACCCTGAGTCTCGATACCACAGGAGTTGCTCTCGACATCTACAACATTCTCATAACTGCGAAGAAGAATTTCCACGATCCCACTTCTATCATCCTCTCAGTTGACGTTCGAGAGCTACATACTTCAGCTATTCCGTCATCCAGTTTCCTCTCTCTCCCGGTGGGTTACACAACCACCTTCACAATCACCTACAGGGACACAGACCTGAAGGCTCCAATCAGTGGGGCGGAATCTGCAATCTCCTGTAATTGGTCTGACTTCACGGTCACTGAGACCGCGACTCCAGGTGTCTACAGGGTTAGCATCAATTCCGCAGACGATGACCCCCTGGGCACCTATGACATTCTCTTCCAGGTAGAGCAGTACGGGGCCCAGAACCATAGCTTCATTGTCACAGTTGAGCTCCGGACGCACCTAACATCAATGTACTTGAATAACGCAGTTGACCCAACTCCCTTCACTGGGAATATCACCGTCAATCTGGTCTACTACGACGTCGACGCGGACACGGGCATTGTGAACGGAACCACTCCTGGTGGAATTGTGCAGCTCATTATCACGAGCCCAACGCTGCCATCGCCGACGTTCTATGTGGTTAGCATTTCACCTGAGGGGCTCTACACGATTGTCCTTCCTGCGGATCAATGGGGTGACGTAGGAACCGTTGGCCTTACCTTCTACATGAACTGGGTAGGTGTCAACACCAAGTACTCCAACCTATGGGTCTCTACAAGTGTTGTCATAACCGCTGCACCTACTGACGTCTTCTTGGGTGAGAGCCCCGTAGTCACACCATATGACGAGGATGTTAGCTTCACCATCGTGTTCTTCGACGTTGGCGCCAACGGTGGCATCGTGAACACAACTGGTCTGTTCGCAGGTAACGTTCACATCTACATAGACGTGTTGACTGCAGGAGAGTCAATCACTCAGAGTGATATGACAATCTCCGAGGTAAATGCAATCACGAATCCCGGTGAGTACAGGATTCTCTTTGACACAGGCCTCCTCTCTGGCCTCGGAGACCTCGAGCTTCGCATCTGGTTCAACTGGACCAGTGGGCAGCTGCCATACTATCAGAATCAGGTCATTCTAATCACCATCACCACAGTAAGCCGTCTCACCACCCTCGATTGGAGTCCGATCCCTGTGACTCCCTATGACGAGTTGGTGAACCTCAGTATAGTGTTCCGAGACTCGCTCTCAGGGCAACCCATATTGAATGGTCTAGAGCTCACAATCAGCGTCACCGGATATGGCTTCACGATCTACTATGATGGCGACGTTACTGGCATCTTCTACATTGAGATTGATACTTCCGTCTTCACACCCGGGAGTCACTCGATTCTGGTTAACGCTGAGTGGGTAGGAAGCCCATTCTATCAAAACAGAACCAGCATCTCCATACCAATAACCGTTCGAGATCGGTATACAAGTCTTACACACGGTTCATATGCTCCTGTCCAGTATGGGAACGTTCTGCACCTCAACTTCACATATCGTGACCTGGATGATTACTCAACTGCATTGATGGGCGGGGGAACCCTCACTCTGGATGCAGGCCTAGTGGGCTACTACTCTGTTGATGATCTTGGTAATGGTCTCTATACTCTCCATCTCAACACTATTGTCTTCGGCGAATTGGGCGTATTCACAGTTAACGTATCCATGGAGTACGGAGGAAGCAGGTACTGCTCAGATGCCACTGATTCATTCTTCCTCTCGATTGTCATCCGGAGGACGCAGCTCACCAGCGATCTTCCTGACCTTGCTCCGTTCTTGACTCAGGCCAACATCACCGTATACTACATCGATGACAACACTGACGCAGGGATTGACGGCGCAACCATCACGATTGCATGTGCGGCGGCCGACGAAACCCTCGCTCTTGGAGTCAATTACTGGGTTGACGACTTCCTTGACGGAAGTTACAGAATCAGAATCGACACTAACGCGCTTGGCAACTTCGGCCCTTACACAATCACTGTCACTGCACAGTGGACTTCAGGCGAACCATTCTATCAAACACGAGTCCGCAATGTTGGCATTGAGGTCTCACGACGTCCCGCAAGCCTAAGCGTGTCGAAGTCTCCACTGAACACTCCCTATGGATCCGACGTGAGCTTCGAGATAACCATCACTGATGAACTAGATGGAACTGGGATCGTTCTCACAAAGGCCAATCTCATACTCTCTCATGGTCTTGGCACAGTGATAGCTGATGGACAATATACTCTCACTGGAGCGGACGGTGTCTACACCATCCAAGTCAACTCTCTGACTCTCACTTCTGCTCTTGTGGAGGGACATCCTATCTTCGTCCTCTTCTACTGGGGTGATGTCACTCCCTACTACGGAAACTCCACAACCTCTACAGAGGTAGACATTCAAGCTCGCTCCACTCAGGTAACGGTGCTACAGACTCCTCCAGGATACTACTACTTCAACATGACTGCCTTGCTGAGGTTCAGCGACTACCTCACAGGAGCACCAATCATCGGTGCAGACGTGACCATCGATAGTCCCGAAACAGGAGGCTTCACATACTGGTTTGTAGACAACCTTGATGGTACATACACAGTCCTGATTGACACAAACACCCTCCCTGGCCTTGGTCTCTACAACTTCACAGCAGACTTCGAGTGGGTAGGAGCTCCTTACTATCAGAACATCACAGGTGTCGACTTCTCCCTCATCGTGAATCCTGTTTCCACAACACTGACCTTCACTCTTCCAGAAGGAGTGACTTACTATCTGGGCGACACTGTCTATGCGAACATCTCATACAGGACTATTGAGTTCGACACTGGAATTGACGGAGCCACAGTGGTCACAGACTGGACGGCTCTCTACGGCACCGCTGCACCTATCACTCCTCTCGGAGGTGGCAGTGGGCTCTATCAGATAGCAATTGACACATCACTCTTGGCCGCTCAAGGCTATCGCTTCACTATCAATGCCTCTCTGTTTCTGCATCAGAGCCAGTCCATCGAGGTGGACATCGTTCTAGCAGCTGTTCCAGTTCAGATTGAGCTGACATTCTGGCCCACTACTCCCTCATTTGGCGACGTGGTTCATTTCCAAGCGAACGTCACTGATGCCAGAACAGGCGCTCCTGTCATTGGGGCGGCAGTGAATCTGACCCTCTCTACAGAGTGGGTCCTGATGACCGAGGTTCTTCCAGGAATCTACAACGCCTCTATCTACACAGGAGAACTCACTGCTGGAGAGTATACAATCAGTGTTGAGTGTACACTCGCTAACTACGAGACCCGAAGAAGGGACTTCCAGATTCGGATCGACAAGATTCCTGCCAAAATCTCTGCGTCCCTACTCCCAACAAGTGCCGTGGACGGGCTCACAGTCACGATTCGTGTTGACTATCTCGTCCTCGCTAATGATACTGCTATCCAGCCCCCTGCTCTTGTGACCTACAGCTGGATTGGCGGAACTGGTACTCTAGACTGGTCTGCCTTGGATGGCGAATACGTCGGATACATGGTCGTGAGTGGGGCCGATGTGGGTCTCTACTACATATTGATTCAGGCATCATCACCCAACTTCAAGAGCGTCAGCACTCAAATTTCGATAGAGATCACAGAGGTTTCCACAGAGACCCTCCCGATAACCGAGTCATTGGTTGTTGTGAACTTCAGAGACATAGCGGAAATCACAGTCTATCTCAATAACACTGACCTTGGACTCCCAGTCGTTGGTGCCAATGTCACCTTCGGCGTAGGCGAGGGGGTTGTCGGCACTCTTGTTGAGGATGTGACGCCTGGCTACTACACTGCCTACATCAACACTAGCTACCTAAGTGTGGGCGACTGGGTGGTCACCATTTCTAGCTCAAAGGGCGGCTATGCTCCCTCCTCGGTACAGTACACGCTCTCAATCGAAAGGATTGAAACCGAGGCCGTTATTCTTACTGAAGCCACACTCAGCGGCTACTACGGAACCAACGTCACATTCTACTTCCTCTTCAACGACACACACGCTGTGGAGGGCATTCCGGGTGCGGTCACCAACTATACTCTTGAGAGCTTCAGAGGCTCTCTGGTGGACCTCGGTGGTGGTACCTATTCTCTGACTCTCAACACGTCTCTCGTGACGGCCGGCAGCGTCCCGCACAGCATTTCCGTCACTTTCAGGAAGGACAACTACGAGTTCTCCACGACACTTGTGAAGCTGCTCGTTCAGCCCATACCTACAATCATGCAGGCGGAGAACTCTCTGATTGTTCCTGTCTATGATGACTATACAATGCTGTTCTCCTACTGGGACAGCCTGAACAGCGAATGGATCACTGACGCTGATGCTGTTGCTGTCTGGGAGTTTGGCACTGTACCTCTGACCAATCTCGGAAACGGCTCCTATCGGTTTGGTCCAACGGAGGCTGCTTTGGCATCTCCGCTACAGGACCGCGATGCGCCCTACTCTCTACGAATCTCGATATCACGAGGGAACTACTCTCGCGCTCAAATCGACGTCTCGCTGACAATAAGAAGAATCGCAACCACAGTCACACACACACCCGCTCCAGCAGTTCTCTATGTTGGTGAAACGTTCTTTGTCAATGTGACCTTCACGGACATAGATCACGGTCTGCAAATTCCTGACGCAGAGATCAGCGTTATCTCGGCCAGCGCGCTTGAGCAAGGACTCACCCGCGTCACAGAACTCGATGTGAACTATGGCAATGGGAGCTATTCTCTTGCGTTCCGGGCTCCGAACCTGGCATACTACAGTCTACGGATTGAGTTAAGGAAGGTAGACTATCAAGTGGGCATTGTTGAACTGGACATCTATCCTTCACTAAGCCCCGGACAGGAGCTGGCTATTGCCGGATTCCAGTGGGGTACCATGTTGATTCTGGCCATAGCTGGGCTGGCGGTTCTGTACTTCAGAGTCCTGTCTGTGCCTAGGCTCCTTCGAATTCTCAGAAGGATGGTTGGTGCGCTCTCAAAGGGAAGAATTCCTAGGCCCGCGAATGTCCACCGCAGGAGAGAGATGCTTCTCTCTATCATGAATGAGGACCTGGCGCCAGTCGGCATCAAGAAGACTCAGGATGATATCGCATTGTCCACCGTAGATGTGACCGTGATGGATGTTGAAGACCTTCTCCTAGAGCTGGCCACAGTTGTCGGACTCACTGACGCGGACATAGACACTCTCCGAACAGATCTCGACAAGATGCGGCCAAGTGAACGTGCTGGCTTCATCAACGAGGTTCTGAAGCAGGAACGTGCGAGGCGCGCTAAGGAGTTGGCTGAGGCCGTCGAGGAGGTTCCTGTTGAGGAGGCCGCCCCTGTTGGTCTTTCTGACGAGGAGCTCGAGCAACTGAGAAAGAAACTGCTCTCCATGGGCATTGAAGAATCAGAGGCTGAATTGATGATAGAACAAGCCAAGCACCTCACGAAGGCAGAGATAGATGCTCTGCTTGACCAGATAGGAGGGATGGACGAGTGAAAGCTCGAAGACAGATGATTGCACTGCTGTTCTTTGCAGCAGTCATGTTGCTTCCTATGGCCTTCACGCCAAACATCGTTTCCAATTATCTCACCCCCGGGAGCAGCCCCGGATCTGGTGATTCAGAGGATGTGAGGCTTGTAGACCTCGGCAACGGTGAGTTCATCGAGCTTGGCCCGAACGAAGAACTCCATCGGTTCGTGCTTACTGAACAGGGCTGGACAGAGTGGTCTGGCACGAATGCGCCGTTGATCGGCTCTGAATTCGGTAACAGCACGAGTAGCTATTCCGACAGTGAACTGGAATACATCCCAGGATCTGGCACCACTGACTTTACTGCTGGAGTTACTATGGGAGTTGGTTGGGAGGCCTATCAAGCTGATGTGGTAATCACGGGGCTGACTGAGAACAGGACTTGGTTCCAGAACCCCGATTTCGAGAGTGGCACATCACCTTGGAGTATTGTGCCCACGTCGAATGCTGGCTACAGTACTGTAAGTGGACTGATTCGCACTGACGGCCACGGTGCTGGAAACGATTGTGTCGAGCTTGAGATTAACTCCGATAGCACGAGTGCCCCGTTCTACTATGACAATGAAAGGGCATGGGTACGTCAGACGGCCACCATCGACAGGGGTGCGGTGGTCTGGGCAGGCTTCACGGTGGACTACTGGGCTGATACTCAGGATGACACTCACTATGGCATGACAGGGTCATTCAGTCTATATCTCAGTGTGGAATCCCAGTATGTCTGGCAGAAGGTGTTTGAGCAGATAGACGCAGAGGAAACCTGGTACAATTCCGGCCTGATCACTATCAATCCTTCTGTCTTCACAGACAACACAGTTCTTGCAGAGCTTGGGCTCTGGAGCACACAGGTCGTGGGATATGCCCCAGAGATCGGTCCTCTGGCGAGGTTTGACAATTTCCAGCTCTTCATGAAGACACTTGTCGACCCAACGGACATCAATCTAGAGATGAATGGTCTGAGTGTTAGTGACGGCCCCACTCCTGGGCAAGCATCGATTACTCAGGTTCCTTCATCACCATGGGACACAAGCCCAGTGAATCTCGTGTTCACCTGGACTCCTACTCCCTCTACTCCGAATCCTAACACCGTCATCAAGGTGGAGTTCGACGCTTCAGCCAACCTATTTGCGCGACGGCTGGACATCAGCAGCGTGTACGAGATTAGTCCTACATCCTACGGCGAGAAGTTTGTCATCCTGAACGGAACTGCGGCCAACTTCACTTCGTACTTTAGGGCAAACATACCAACAGGCTACGTTAATCGCTACTTCTTCAACGAAACGCTGCCTCTTGACCGCGATGTCTACTTCGTAGCGAAGCCGCTTGCACCGTCAACCAATCTCACTAGCGGGTGGACTGGTGGGGCGCCTGGTGATGGCTATGTCAACATATCGGCATACGCGATAGCCACTGAGGCAGGAAGATATGGATACTGGCGTTTTCTCAGCACATCTCCTAACATGATTACGGATCTACGTCTTTGGGACGGAGATAGCTGGGAGAGAGATGTTGAGCTCAGAGCTGAAGATTCAACTCAGATACGAGTCTATCTCGGTCCTGGCTTCACCGGTTCCGAGGTTAACATCACCGTCTACAGACCTGATGGTAGCGTGTGGAACACGTACACTGAAACGGTGGATGGCTCAGGGTATGCCACTACATCGTCAATCAGTTTCCCTGGTGGTACTGCGCCTGCAGGTGAATGGATGATTCAGGCAAACACCAACAATGTGGGTGCTGGTGGCGACTGGACTTCTGTTGGTTTCTTCAAGAGACCATTCAGAATCCGACACAACTCTGATCTTGCTCTTGTCTATCCGACCGATGCTGTTTCCACACTGACGACGAATGTGACCTTCGGTGACTTGCTTCTCATTATCATGGAGGCAGAGGACACTGACAGCTCAGTTCTTGTCTCCGGAGGAACTCTGACTCTTGATTGGGTTCTCGGTTCCGAAGACTTCGATGACAGCGGGAATGGGCAGTACACCAAGGTAGTCGACACATCCTTGCTTCCTGGCAAGGGGCAGTATGTCATGGATCTAGACTGGGCTCACCCCAGCTTTGACCCGGCCAGCACGGCGCTCACAATCAATGTGAACTACGCAGCCGTACTGACATCTCCACAGTACCCTGGGATATCGGGTCCGGTCGGAGACACTCAGACTTTCAGAGTTCGATTCCAAAACGTGAATGGAACAGGGATAACTGGCGCAACGATTTCGTGTGACTGGGCAAATCCCTTCTCTCTCACACCCATCGGTTCTGGCGTCTACCAGTTCCAGTTGAATACGGCCGGAATGCCGATTGGAGAGTACCCCATCGAGATTACGGCGAAGAAACCCTTTGTGGAGCCTCAGAGCCTTGTCATGTATGTTGATGTGCGAGAGATATACAACACCATTTCCTACACCTCGAACGAGCTCTCGATTCCTCTTGGCGAGTCTGCTTCCTTCATATTGACTTGGACGGACTTCGATCATGGGACTCCTATCCAGAACTCCAACTACTCGATAACCTGTAACTGGACTGACTTCCACGAGTCCGGAGACAAGAACTACACTGTAGATGAGTTATCCCCAGGGACCTACAACATCACGATATACACTCAGTCCGACGATCCTCTTACTGGTACGAATCTGATTACAGTGACCTTCAATATTGAGAAGTTCAACTACCAGAATCACACTTTCAACATCGGTGTGGAGATTCGCAAACGCAACACCCTGTTTGTCCTTGATGACCCAATCGTTCAGACACCCTATGGTGGCACAATCACCGTGCTTGTCTTCTACCAGGACACAGATCTCAGGGTGGGCATTGGTAATGGTACCAGCGAAGTGAGAGTCACTGTATCCACTTCAGAGCTGGGCGCGGTGATCTACACAAGCGCAGACTCGTTGCTTGGAACAGGTCACTACAACATCAGCATCCCAACACTTCAATGGGGGTCTATAGGTTGGAAGGACCTAACGATTGACATTGAATGGATTGGTGCAGTGGACAAGTTCTACAGCCAGACAATCAACACATCGGTTCGCATAACCGGTACGGACACAGACCTGTATCTTGAGCAGGCCCCAACGGCGACGTATTATCAGAACACATTCGTCTTCAGTGCGGTCTATTGGGATATGATTGGTGCCCAACGCATCGACAATGACTCGTATCATGTCTTCGTCACAGTAACTCCGTTGGATGCAGGGCACTCAGTCACTCAGTCTGACTTCATCATATATGAGTCTGGCACGACTCCGGGAACCTACTTCTTCCAGCTTGATAGCTCGCTCTTCCCAAGCACAGACACCTTCAGGTTCGAGCTCAGGTTCATGTGGGAAAAGGGCGTATCACCTCTCTATGAGAACCGCACGATGGTCGTGACATTGGTTGTGCTAGATAGGCCCACCTACATCGACTATTCCCCTGTGGCTTCAACTCCTTACGGTGAGGATGCAGTCTTCTCGTTCAGTTACGTTGACACCTTGACCTCGACAAGGATTCCGAACTCCGGTCAGGTGCTTGTCAGCCTGAATGATCTTGGCGTGTCATTCACCATGTCCTACAACTCTGGAACCCGAGTGTTCACCTTGTACATCGACACGAGCAGTCTGGGTAGCGTGGGCGTGCACATCCTCCACCTCAATGTGACATTCACGGGTGCGCCATTCTACGCGTCTGTGGGTAGTAGGTCGTTCACTGTTACGGTCATCCTACGAGCGACTCAGTTGACACACGCGAGCTTCGCTCCAGGCCAGTGGGGCAATAATGTAACTATCACCTTCCTGTACACAGACCTGATTGCTGGCACCAATCTCGGAATGACTGGTACTCTCACTCTGAACATCGCAGCTGACAAGTACAGCGTGCAGTTCTATGGTGACGGGATCTTCGTGGTGGTGATTAACACTACTGCCTTTGCGTCAGATGGAGTCTATTCGATTACTGCCACTGTGGTCCATGCAAGTGCTACCTTCGCAAACGGAGTGGAGGTCTTCGACTTCTCAGTTCTGAAGCGCAGCACGCAGATTGGATACGACAGTCCGGACCCAACTCCCTATCTCGACAACGTATCTCTGGTTGTATCCTACACTGATGATAGTACGGGGCGGGGCATACCGGGTGCCACAGTGACTGTGACTGCTAACGGCACTTTTGCACTTGTGTTGAATTCAAACTACTGGGTCAGCTATCAGGGCGAGGGCAATTACCTCATTGAGGTCGACAGCACCGCGCTAGGAGCGCCTGCGAAGTATCGCCTTACTGTGACAATCTCCTACTCCGGTGAGCCGTTCTACCTTGGTGGAACGAGAAACATCATCGCGAGAGTCACCCAGAGGGTCACTCAGATCCTCATCACACAGACTCCCGGAGAAACGCCGTTCTTGGAAGAGATCGTTTTCAGGTTCAGATACACGGACTTCCTTACGGGGACTAAGATCACCATAGACAAGTCCCACATCACTCTGACTCACGGTCCGTCACACACCCTCATCGCCTCAGGCGACTACACACTCATCAACAACCCAACGTACTACGAGATCCGGTTCAGTTCAACCATCTTGAACCCGACGGGACTGGTCTCAGCGTATGAGATCCAGTTGGCCATTGATGCCAGTAGTGGAAGCCCCTATTACGCTCCTCGCAGCACTGTGACCAAGGCCACTACGGTCGAGCGACCTACACAGATTCTGTTCCCGCTTGTCGCTGAGACTCCGTACTTCGACAACATAACGCTCGAGTTCAGCTACATCGACTACCTCTCTGGAGGAGGAATCGACGGGGCAACAGTCCTCATAACAAGTGTGAACGGCAGCATCTCAGGCTATTCCCTGGAGCTGCTAGGCGGCGGTCTCTATCGAGTGTCCATCAACACGACGGTGTTTGGTGACACAGGACTTGTGTTCTTCGACCTTACTCTATCTAGGAGCGGAACGCCCTTCTATGCATCCAGGACGACCCTAGGCGTTCCAGCGGCAATCAACCTGGTCAAGACATCTCTGCTTGCTCAAGCACCTCCTGCGGGTTCCACCGCAATTGGTGTGCCTATTGAAGTCACCTTGCTCCTGAAGGACTTCGACCACAACCTGCTCCTTGAGGGTGCAACGATTGAGACCGACTGGACATTGGTTGCAGGAACCGGCTACGCAGTTGAGGAGGTTGGAAACGGGGTCTATCTACTAACCCTCACTACCGAAGGATTGCTCTCTCAGAAATACACCTTCCATGTCTGGAGCGAGAAGACCTTCTACCAGTCTGCCATTGCGACAGTGTCTGTACAACCTGGCGCCTCGACGGTTGAAATCATCATGGGCAAGACAGCGTACTTCGCTGATTGGGGAGAGTCTGTCAACATAACCTTCCAAGCCATTGAGGTCTTCTATGGCACTCCTGTCATAGATGGTGAGGCAACCCTCCTGTGGAGCGGCACCATCTACAACTTCACTGAGCTTGTGGGTGGCTACTATGGCCTCCTCTTGGACACAGCCGATGCCGACTTCGGTACATTCTCCCCTCAGATCACCTTCACCAGGGAGTTCTATCAGCCTCGGACAAAGGCCTTCACCTTGGTAGTTGACAAGGCCACCGGTCAAATCCTTCCTGGCCAGTCTGTGTATAGTGTTGTGATTGACACTACGCTCGTATTCAACGTATATCTGAATGACACAATACGCAGCCTACCGGTCACAGGTGCCACTGTAACGATGGAGTGGAATGGCTCTGTGTATGCTCTGACCCCAACTGCCACTCCTGGACTGTACCAGGGCAGCCTTGATGTGACGGGATTCGCGATTGGTCAATATCCGTTGATAATCCGCGCAGTCGAATTGAACCACGCATTCCTGGAGAACACAATCGACATCAATGTCGTGCCAATCCCGACTGAAGTCCGTCTTTCAGATGGTAGCACAATAGTCACGGTATACTTCGGCGATCGCTTGGTCATACTAGTCTACTACAACGACACATACAACAGCGTACTCATCACTGGAGCCACAGTCAGATACACTCTCGGGTCTCTGAATGGGACTCTCTACCCTGAAGGCAACGGAACATACAGTGGAGACATTGACATCAGCTCTCTGGCGTCACAGTCAATCTATCTTCGACTGAGGGCCGAGAAACCGGGATACGCCACTGGACTGAAGTCAATCATCGTGACAATCCTTCCAATACCTACCGAGGTTTCTGTTGACACAGTCACGAAGAGCAACTACACAGGATACAATCTCACATACACCTTCTACTACTACGACGTCCAGCATGACGCGGGAATTGAAAATGCGAATGTGTTCGCTGCTTGGGTAGGCGGTCTGGGCTACGTCACAGACATTGGATCTGGGTACTACACAGTTGAGGTCGTGCTCACAGTCGAGGTTCCAGGGCTCTACGACCTAGTCGTTCGGTTCGACCTCACCAACTACACAACTCGGACGTACACTGCAAAGATAGAGATCTACCCGACACCGGCAGAGATCGTCGGGCCGGAAACATACTCGGCTGCAATCTATGACATCATCGAGGTCGAGTACTTCGTCAGGAATCTGCTTGACAACTCGAATGTCACGGATGTCATTGGAGTGGCCCACTCGGTGCAATTGGGCAGCATTGAGTTGGACCTCGTCGGTGACATCTATATCCTGCCGCTGGCCAGTGACCTGCCCTACGGTACGTACGCGTTTGACATCATATTCTCCACAACTAAGTACCTGCTAGGCCCTCTCCATCTCGACTTGACTATCAGGCCCATTCTGACGACCCTGATCCATGGGAACCTGACAGTGGAGACGATACCGGGGAGGTCAGAGAGTCTCACGTTCACCTACTTCGACCTCGATCATCAAATAGGGATTTCCGGAGCCAACATCACAATTGACTACGACCAGCAGAATGTCACGTTCTTTGAGGATCTCACGATTGATGAAGAGGGCACCTACACAATATTCTTCCAGGCAGGAGCCTCCAACATCGGTCGAACCTTCTACGTGACAATCACGTTTGAGAAGCAGGACTACGTGACTCAGTTCAGAGTGCTTGTCATCAAGTCGGATGTCAGCTCAGGCCAGCAGTTCCAGCAGGCTCTTACCTACGGAGTAGGTTCTGGTCTGATTCTCATAGCTTTCTTGCTTCTGGCGTACGTCAAGGTATGGAGTGTACCGAAGGGCATTCGCGAGCTGAATCGCATGATTCGCGCACTTGCCAAGGGTCGAGTTCCTAAGCCTGCCAGTGCTCCAACCAGATTGGCACTTGCCTTGGCCATCGTCAATGAAGACCTAGACGCTCTGAAGCTGTCCAAGGTTGAGGCTGAAGTGGCTCCAGAACCCATCGTGACCACAGTGCCCGAAGTGAACGAGCTCCTCGAGGAGCTTGCGTCAATCACGGGCCTCGGAGAAGCCGAGATTGAGGCATTCAGGACGGACCTGGCCAGAATGAGGCCAAGTGAGAGGCCTGGCTTCCTCAAGGAGGTCATTGATCAGGAGAAGGCAAGGAGAGCGGATGCCTTGGCGAAACCTGTCAAGGAAGCACCAGCCCGTGAGGAACTACGTCTCGAGGAGACACCTGGTGAACTGCAGGACCTCAAGGAGAAGCTACTCAAGAAGGGCATGGCTCCTGAGGAGATTGAGGTAATTGTTGAAGAGGCGAAGAGCCTCTCCAAGGCTGACCTTGATGCGCTGCTTGACAGCCTAGGTATTGACCTCGACTAGAATCACAGACTAGCCAGCCGGAGCACGTCCGGCTGGTCTCTGCCCCTTTCAGGCCATATTGGAGAAAAGTTAAGTGAGGTAGGCATCTCCTCGGTTGCTATGAACCTTGATGAACGAGTCAAGCTAATCGCCGGGGTTGGCGAAGAAATAGTGACGATGCCTGAATTGAGGGAACTCCTGGAAACGAAGAAGAATCCGATAGCCTATGATGGATTCGAACCCTCTGGACTAGCTCATCTACCGTTCGGGGTGTATAGACCTC
>JAEOUG010000053.1 GCA_016839445.1 Candidatus Thorarchaeota archaeon | reverse complement strand
TTTGTCATTGACGCCACTCTTTTTCGTTCTTCTCGCTGCTTCCGAGTGGAAAGAGAGATAAGGCTCGCAGCTATGAACCGCACAAACAGAGGGACCCCGATGAGCGAGACTGAAGAACCCGTCGCAGTCAAGACCATTCTGGTTGCAGTTGATGGATCCGACTTCTCTGATAAGGGAGTCCGATACGCCTGCGCTATGGGGCCTCTTCTCGGGGCTGAGATAATCCTGCTGCATGTAGTCCCTATGCTCGTTTCGGCCACGCCCTATCACGACACGGTCTCTGACCAACCCTTCCTAGCCCTCCAGAAGGTTGGTGAGGACATCCTTGCCAAGGCCAAGAAGATTGCCACTGACCTCGGTGTCGAAGTCACAGATCTCATATCTCACGGGGATCCAGCAGCCAGAATCATAGACATCGCTAGTGAGAGAGATGTCGACTTGATTGTGATGGGGTCTCGGGGCGTCAGTGGGATTCGAAGGCTATTCACTGGCTCCATAAGTGACAAGGTCGCCAATCAGGCTCCATGCCCTGTGATGATTGTGCGCTAGGTCAGTACACGAGATCGTCTTGGTGGAATGTTTCACCACGTCTTATCCTAGATGAAGAGAGTGGCCTCCCATCTTGAGTTCGCACTCTCGGAATGACAATGATGTGGAATCTGCGAAGGCCGTTCTCAATTCGCATTTGGTTAATGTCGAAGGCAGTCTGCACGACGCCAATCTCGTCTGATACAATGAGGGCCTCAAGGTCTTCCATTGTGTCCGCCCCGCCTTCCGTCGTTCGAATTGGGAACACCGAAGCTCTGGCGGGGTCGAGCTCGTCCTCGATGAACTTCTCAAGAATGTCCTTCCGTTCATCGTATGTTTGAATCAAGCGACGGTCACTCTTGAACTCCAGCATCTGATCTGTTGTCAGTCCTATGTCCACTTGCTTGCCCAATTTGAAAGCAGTCCGGAGGATGTGCATGTGTCCCTCGTGTAGATGGTCAAAGGTCCCTGCAAAGACGACCTTTGAGTAACGCCATCCTCCGTTCTCCAGTCATTACACACTCCTTGACTCCAGGAGGCCAACTTCTGTAAGATCCTTGACCAGTTTCAGAAGGTCCCCGGACTCAATATTGCCAAACTGGAAACAGCTCTGATCCCATACCTCGTCCAAGGATATCCAATCCTTAGCTAGATTGAACATCTCATCCAACCGGTTGTAGATGGTCCTGTCCTTCTTTCTGAGCTCCAAGTAGGCCGGGTCCTTCTCAGAGAGCTTTGTGGTGATCGTACCTGGGTCCATTGCATGCGGAAACACACGCTTAATGTCCATGCCGAAGCTCTTTGGTTCAAGGACTATCTGATCTTCCTGCATGGCCTCAAGGCCAACCTCCGCACAAGCCCCCTCATAGGCCTTTCTGGCCACCACCATCTCTGTTGTGTAGACCATTTGCAGACTCGTCTTCAATGACTGACGTATTGACTCCTGCTCTGCAATAAGGGCCCACTCCTCTGCTGCCTTGTCCAAGCTCTCCTGGCCCAGATCGTGAGCTCGGCCTAGCCACCGCAGGAGTCTTGGATAAAGCTTCTCAGGGTCTCCGAGGCAGCGCGAGAGCTCGGTCACACCGTGAACGCTAATGTCACGCATGAGTTCAGCGAATTCATCTCGACATCGGACAAGGATTGTCTCCTCATAGACATGCTTAGGCATCACGAATGAGAGAGCTGAAAGCGCAGCAATGCGCGAGGAGAATGCCATCTGCTTGCTATCGAGCTTGTCTGGTGTGTCTGTCGAGGTGTGGTAGAACTTGTCAGGATCCTGTCCAAGCATGACCGCGGGGATGCCGATCGTGCTATCTGTGAGCATGAAGTGGTCGCTTCCTGCAGAGTACTTCTCATATTTGCATCGAAGCGGAGTGATGGTTCCTCCAAGTGACCTCTCTTGCTCTCTATCACACTCAGTTTCCATCCAATGACGAACCACGTTGTTGAGAGTACTGGGCAATGAGTACGGTGTGCGATACAGAGTTGTGATTGAGCCTGCCTTACTGGGATCTGCACCGACCATGTCCATGTTCAACATCCCTATGCATTTCTTGAGGATGGCATTCTCATTCTCAATAAACTGGATAGTACCAGACCACTCCGGCATCCAGATGAAGCGAATCGAGTAGACTGGCTTCGGAATCTTCCCTTCACTCACCAGCCGCGCAACAACTCTGAGGACTTCCATGACGGCGGCACTCCCAGAAGCATTGTCGTTGGCTCCGGGGTGCGGGTGGCAAAGATGTCCTACAAGCCAGAACTCCTTGGATCTATCTTCACCCGGAATGACTGCATTCAAGACGCCTAGCTTTCGGGGCTTGAGAGAGGCTTCCACCTTTGCTCGCACCTTGACGACTTTTCCATCCTCAATCCAGTTCTTGATCTTCACACCGTCTCCCTGGGCTAGTGAGAACCCGAACTTGGCTTTGTCAATCTCATGTCCGTCCGGCCAGATGGCATCGTATCTTCGGAGATGTGCTATCTCATCTATTCCGTCTGGCGGCACAAAGGTCAGGATGCCTGCAGCGCCGTGCTCCACGCAGGCCACGCGATGGGCCAGCCTTGCCCTGCTCTCAACTAGGACGACCTTGCCCTTCACAGACTTGTCCCTATACTCCTCGGCACTAAGTCCCTTGCCAACGTATACCACTTCTCCCTCAAACTCGGTGGCAGTTGAATGCGCAATGAGCGAAATGGGCTCTGCATCGAAGTCTGCCAAGAGGCGTTTTTCAGGTTCTAGTAGTTCCAGCGTTCCACTCTTCGCTGCCCAGCCGATCGGTGCCTCCCATGACCCGACAGTTGTCTTTC
>JAEOUG010000052.1 GCA_016839445.1 Candidatus Thorarchaeota archaeon | reverse complement strand
TCCACGCATCATGCGCATGCTTCTCTACGCTCTCAGGATTGCCAAAGAAGTGGTCTGAGACCGTGAAGCTGTAGAAGCCTGCATCTTCAGCAGCCTTCGCAAGGGTTACAATCTCCTCATACCTGTACCCCATCTGAGGCTCAATCTGGATTCCAACCTTCAAGGGTCTCTCCTCCTTTGACCTGAGCTTGGCTTGGGGTCCCACATAACTTGTCCGTTCTACGTAGGTTTTGCATCCGAATCCTATTTATGCCCGATTTTTCCAGCGACAGCCTGCGTTCGACGAATCACGATTCGGTCCCTGACCGATAGTGGAGGATCATTCACTTGGCAGAATACAACAAGGTCACTGATGAGGTGGTGGCTAAACTCACCAATATCTGCGGTGAGAAGTACGTAACTACAAGCGAACCACTTCGTCATAGTTACATGGCTAAAGGCATTATGGGGCTCGAAGCGGTCTTGCCAGAGGTCATTGTGAGACCGGCTAACGCCGAAGAGGTCTCCAAGATTCTCATTGTGGCAAACGAGAACCTAAGCCCTGTCACACCAGCTGCCGGCGGCCTCAGCGGAGGCTTCGCGCTTCCCGCCATTGAGCCCGGCGGTATCTACATGGACATGACTCGCATGGACAAAATGGAAGTCGATACTGAGAACAGAGTCATGATCGTAGAGCCTGGTGTCAAATCAGGGGATGCCTGGAGGATTTTCAAGACGAAGTACCCTGATTGGGCGCCCCCCATACCTGATGGAGCTCCGCCCGCGGCAACTGTGCTGGGCGATGCCATCGAACGAGGCTTCTCTCTGGTCACAGGTGTTTACGGCCCGCAGGCAGACATGATCATGGGCATGGAGGTTGTACTCCCCACTGGTGAGATATTCCACACCGGTTCATGGGCACTACCTGGAGCCAAGCCCTTCTATCGCTGGGGTGTCGGCCCCAACCCGGACGGGCTGTTCCTCGGCTCTCAGGGCTCCATGGGTATCATCACTAAGTGTGCTATCAAGATGGTTCCACATCCGCACTACAAGACGGTGGTGGCCTACGGAGGCGATACTTGGGACGACATCATCAAGCCTGCTTGGGAGATATCCAAGCACGAGATGGGTGTTGGCGAACGGACGGTCATGGTCCAAGGTGGTAACTATGAGCTGGTCATGACCCGCTGGCCAAAGACAAATGTCCCTGTCGACTACGAGTTCTACAAGAAGATTGGCGTAGACAGGAAGTGGATGAATTACGAGTGCTGGGCTTGGAGTCAGGAGGAGCTCGACTTCACCCTAAAGAAGATCGACGAGGTCTACAAGGACTACGAGGTCCGCGAGAAGCGGTCCACTCCGAAGCAGGACCTCCATCCGAAGCAGGTGGCATCTCGGCTCAAGAAGCCAAACAAGATTGCCATCCCGTACTCCCTCTGGCAGGCTGGCTTCCTATTCATCACGTGGTACTGCCCATGGCTGGAGTCCGGCGAGATGATGGACGAGTACTGCGCCGCGATGGAGAACTATGGCTTCCCGCCCACTATGTGGGTGGCCTCAATTGACCACGCACGGCAAGCGATTGTCATGCCCATTCTGTGCTTTGACAGCACCGAGCCGGGCATCTATGACAAGATCCGGGAGTTCAATCTTGAGACCACACGGAGCTTCTTGAAGAAGGGGTGGATCAACTACCGACCCGATCCCTTCGTCCATGCTCCGGAGACCTTCAGCAAGGCCAAGGAGTACTACAGGATGCTGGTCAAGTTCCGAGAGGTCCTTGACCCGAACAAGATACTGCACCCAGGTCGTCTCGCAATCCCATGGGAGAGCGTAACGGACCTTCCGAATCCCTGTAAGGAGTGAAACCGGGGACGGTAGAGATGGTTACAATGCGTAACTCTTTAATGACTACAACGAAAGGGAGGAAAGATTGAGATGACAAGTCTGGAAGACCTTCGAAAGATCAATGCACGCTGCATCCACTGCCGTGCTTGCCAGTACGCCTACTCCGGTGAACCCGACAAGGAAGGAGAGACCGAGGAGTATACCGGTATGCTTCAGGGTTGTCCGGCCGGCCTCTATTATGGCTGGGAAGGTTACTTCAATTCGGGCAAGCAATGGATTGCCAGAGCCTTCCTGAACGGCGAGATTGAGCCGAGTCAGGAGATGCTTGAGGTTGCAGAGGCATGCACCACCTGCGGCATGTGCGAGACCCAGTGCCCCAACTACATAGACACTGTGCACGTGACTGAGGAGCTTCGAGCAGCCATCATCGAGGCTGGTGTCGAGCCCCTGTCCAAACACAAGAAGTTCGGCGAGATGGTCTCTGACAAGGAACTGCGGAATCCATACAAGGAGGCCCGCAGCGACCGTACTAAGTGGGCCCAAGAGAAGCATGCTGAACAGATTGACAAGGATGTCAAGATCGCATACTTCGTGGGCTGCACGGGTGCATACCGGCAACAGCATGTGGCTGACCACACCGCATCCATTCTCAAGAAACTGGGCGTGGACTTCACCATCCTCTCAGATGAGGTGTGCTGCGGAAGCCCCATTCTAAGAACTGGCCAGAAGGCCGTGTTCCACGATGTCATGGAGAAGAACCTCGAGCTCTTCAACGACTTCGACCTGCTGCTGTTCTCATGTGCCGGTTGCTACAAGACCATCCGGAATGACTACCCGAGGCTCAGCGGCAAGCCCCTGAAGTTCGAGGCTCGCCACACAGTGGAGTATGTGTATGATCTTCTTCGTGAGGGCAAGCTGAAGATTGACAAGGAGTATTCCAAGAAGATCACCTGGCACGACCCTTGCCACAGCGTCCGCCACGTCGGTATCGCCATTGAGAAGGAGATTCTGAAGGGGTCTGAGAACTGGCTTCTTGACAGCCGGAAGGCCGAGAAGGCCAAGATGGAGCACTATGAGATTCCTCGTGAGGTCCTCAAGGCAATCCCTGGAGTGGAGTTGCATGAGATGTACAGGATCAAAGGTGACTCATTCTGTTGTGGTGCCGGTGGAGGTGTGAAGGCCCAATTCCCTGACATGGCACTCTCGACCTCGAAGGAGCGGCTCAAGGAGGCCGCATCCACAGGTGCAGACATTCTCATGACCTCGTGTCCCTTCTGCATCACGAACTTCAACGATGGTATCAAGGCCCTACAGAAGGAGGAAGAGGAGTCCGGCGTTGACAACTCTGGAGTCGGGTCTAAGCTGAAGGTTGTCGAGCTTCTGGAAGTGCTCGACGAGCTACTTGAGTAGAGAAGATGTGCCACTGCCCCGGCGGTGGCACTACTCCGCTTTTTCTGATTCAGTCCCCTCTGGATAGAGGGGCTTTCCATATTTCGGTCTAAAGACTGGCGTCTGGTTGATGCAGAATCCTGCGAAGACCAAGACAATGACCGTCAGATTGAGCGTCAGTTGGTAGTTGCTCCAGTTCCTCAGTTCGTCGACAAACCCAGCCCGGAGGCGCTGGACTACTTCGAAATCTAGGGCGTTATCAGGCTGGGGAGTAGGGCCGATATAGAAGGTCGAGTTCACAACCAGACGGTAGCTTCCCACATCTGCACTAATACTCAGGCTGGATTCCACAAAGTCCGCCGTCGCTCCCGCTTCAAGGTTCAGGGTCTCCGTTCTATTCAGGGCGCTATCTCTGTAGAACTGGATCTCAATGTCGAACCTCTCATCGGGTGACATGTAGTCTGATGCGATCACAGTTATCGCGCTCTGATAGGCGATTCCGGGTTCCCGAACGGTGAACGTGACGTTGAAGTCACTCACGGAATCTAGCGCTCTTGTGTTGACGCCGCTATAGTCCGCGATTGGCACCGGAAGAAACGTAACAACAAGGTTGGCGGTTATTATGAACAGGATCGCTGGCACCAGTAGAGGGAATCTCTGGATAAGATTCCTCTTGTTACGCTCTGTCCTGTAACGCCAATATCCTATCAGGATCGCAGGCACGACCGCCGCTATGACTGAGTACTGCAGGACAACCAGAAGGGATTCAGCCGCTGCTCCCATTGTACCACATGTGTACCTGACTTCGAGGGCTTATGAACTATCTCTCATGTAGTACGCTTGCGTATCTTTATCTGGCAATCGTGACATAGCACTCACGTTGTCTGGACCTGGCAGTGCACCTTGCTGGTCCTCTTCCATTCTAGGAGCTGAAGCACAAGTGATAGAGACAGTAGTCCGCCCCCCACGAGTTGAGGAACAGAAAGCGTTCTTCGAGGTGTACGAAACAGGGATTCCGCAGGTCGACTCACTGACCTTTGATGGATTCTCAAGATGGTGGAACCGAAGCCGAATCATGGGCGACCTGTCCACTCTCTGGAGGGTTGCTACTGTTGACGACAGAATCGTTGGAGTAGCTATCAACGCCGTTCTAGACAGCCTGAGCTGGGGCAGCATATGGGAACTTGCTGTATCGCCAGAGTGGAGGAATACCGGGATTGGCACTCGATTGGTCCAAGAATCCGAACAGGCTCTCCTACAGAGGAATCCTCGGCTGACCCACTTCTCTATCGGTGTGAAGGTACACAACAGTCGCTCACTGCCCTTCGTTGAACGGCTTGGGTACGGTATTCAGGGCCTTGTGCTACGATTGGACGGACGGGCGACGCGATCTGCTTCCGAACCCCCTCTCGAGCTGCACATGGCTCGCCTCGAAGACATACCCGTTGTGCTACACTTGACTACAGACAACTACTGGGGCCCGAGTGATCCCCGGACTCTGGAGTACTCCATCCGTGGCGGCAATTGCTATTCCCTTACGGACTCCTCGACCAACTCCATTGTGGGGTTTGTTCGATATGAGTTTGACAATGACCAAGCTGACTCCACTGTCATATCCTTCTCCTATCTGAAGGGGTACGGACAGGCAGTCGTGGACTGCGCGCTGAGAGAAGTGAGCACCGAGAAGGCTATCTTCTGGGTGCAAGACAAGCACGAAGACATCATTGACCATCTGTATGCATCAGGATTCCGCAAGGTTGAGGCTGAGTATCTCGCCAAGAAGCGAGTACCAAGGCTCGAGTAGTGGTTTCGAAGCAAGCATGATTAGACTGGTATCGTCAGTACTTCCTTCCGTAGACCTCTCCTTCGCGGGGTGGTTCCTCGTCATAGGCTGTGGCCCTCCTTCTGGTCTTCTCTTCGCTTCCAAGGCACAGCCCAAGCATCACAAACGCAACAGAAGCTATGTTCAGGAAGAACTGGTATGAACTCCAGTTCACCAATTCCTGAATCATCTCGGGTCTCGTTGGTTGAGACAGCCGAATTGCGACATAGGGTTCCTCCACCTGAGGGATTCCATCCTCAAGGAATGTACATGCTACAGAGATGTTGTAGAGACCTGGCGACATTGAGGATGAGTCTTCATCCTCCACATACATCCAAGTTGGTGGGGGGTAGAGATTCAGCGTCATCATGTCCACCAAGGTAGAGCCGTCATATATCTCCAGATCGACACGAAGCGACTCATCCGGACCAAGCTGCATCCCTGCATATGCCTCGATACGGTTGAAGTAGATCTCGCCCGCATCTATGACCTCAAGCTCCACAGACCTTTCGTTTGGGAATAGAAACTGGACCTCGTTTCCTCCCCGGTATGCTGAGATTGGCAGAGGCAGGATTTGATATGATACTAGAATGGCAAAGACGAAAGCGAAAGCCGGCAGCAACAGCGGCATCCTCTTCAAGGGCCCTCTCTCCTTCGCTGGTGTCCTATGTCTACTCACGAGACACAGGATCGCAAGCACTATGGCTACTGTGCCCGCTACCGTTAGTACCTGCACAAGACTGTCGTACGCGACTCCCATCTTCCTCAGATACCGTCCTGCGCAGGCCGGTATTAATTCTTGCTGGACCCCCGATGCACGATTCGCTCACTCGGGCGATATGATGTCAGCAAGAGCCCCCTTGTACTGCATGTAGTTGATTGTCCACGCCCAGAATATCGCTGAGGCCGCCGTGATTATTTCGGGAATTGCCGCTCCAGTCCAGTATGGGTTTCCGACGAAGTGAAGGTACCATACATAGACCGAGAGGAAGGGCAGAAGGAGCGATATCACTGCAAACAACCGAAGGTGTTTGAATCTCAGCCAGGATCCTCCCACTATCCACATCGCGAAGGGAAACGAGAAGAAGAATCCCACGCTGACGACGAAGTGAATGTTGTAGAAGTCAGAGAAGTTCTCTGAGAAGATACCAATGCTCACGAGGAACAACAGAGAAACCATGAGTGGGTAGAGAGCAATCTTCGTTGGCAGGTCAGCAGTCCGCTTGCTTAGCCTGTAGACGAAGTATAGCATCACCAGTCCGGTCAGAATGAGCCCGCTATTGAAGATGACCGCTCCTATCAGTTTGTATGGCCCTAGGTCGGTTCTGGTGTAGTGACCGAGATCACTTAGTGCGTTTCCCGGCCAGGTGAATCCTGGTGAGAGGAGAATCGCTACTATGATGGTACTTATCGCTATGAGTGGCCCGAGGAAGCCCAACTTCGTCTCACGAGTCATCTCTGTCATGTTGTCACCTTGGATTGTCTGTAGGTGCCATCCCGGTTATAGGCTTGCTGGCCGAACGCCAATGAAGTTTAAAACGCCTCGGGCAGACTTCGTCACAGAGTATAGCGAGAGGACCACTGATGTCAGATGAGACTGAATGCCCATATTGCGGACAACCTGTCCAGATGAGGGGGCAGTTCGACTATGATTCAAAGGCAAGAGTGCGGTGTCCCCATTGTGGTGGCACCTTTGAACATCTTGGAGGCTTCGGAGCCTTTACAATACCGGGCGGAGAACCACACGCACGGCGTGAGAGGGTCAGGTTCGAAGGATCGTACCCGAGCTATATGGACAGGTCTCGATACGAAGACGAGGGCTGGCGTGAGGATTCGCAGTGGACCATACAGACACCTGAGGAACCCTCCAGCGGCTGCAACACATGCTGCGGTGTGTGTTGCTTCTGCATATTCATGAACTTCCTGATTGGAATCATCCTCTGGATCGTGATTGGTGGGCCGTTCTGGTTCTGGTGGTGGTTCTGAGCGGTCCTGTTTGCCCATTCTGCGACAGCGTACATACGCCTGCACATCCTTCCAGCGCAGAGAATGCGGCAATGACCTGCGAGGTCTGTGGACGTCGATACGTGTACATTCCGGGCGAGGGTTCCTTTCCGTACGAAGAGGACCTTGCAGTGCATCTATCTCACGGGCCCTTAGGTCCACGTGTCACATTGAGGCCTGAGGCTGCTAGGAGAGCTTCCAAGAGCAGACGCTTGGCCTATCTATCAGGTCTCCTTTGTTGCCTTGTTCTCATCATCATCCTTCCCCTCGTAGTGTCTGTGCTGACCATCCTATTCGGTTAGCGAGTCTCCTTGGAGTGAAAGATAAAAGGCATGCTGCTTCTGAGCCGGAAGACCTACACCCGGTTATCTTGTGCTCTGGTGATACCCGATGACAGAAGCAGAAGTGGAAGACAAACGAATAACCCTCGTCGAAGCTGCAAAGAAGGTCAGGGACGGCGACGGGTTGTTCTGGGGCGGCTTTGGTTATCAGCGGCCTCCCATCGCATTTGCGCACGAACTCGTGCGTCAGAAGAAACGCAACCTCACTGTGTACACATGTGGTTCTGAAGTAGACCTAGAGATCATGGCTGGGGCTCATGTTGCGAATCGGTATGAGATTGCATTCTCCGCCATTGAGGCCCTCGGGCTCTCCTACAACATTCGTCGTCGAGTCTCAGAGGGAGCCCTTGCTGTTGAGGACTTCTCAAACCTTGCCATGGCAATGAGGTTCCTCGGAGGTGCGTTGAATGTTCCATTCATGCCCATCCGCAGCATGATGGGTACAGACATGGTTCGTCTACACCGCTATCTCGGAGACAAGAAGCTGGAGGTGATGGATTGCCCCTTCACTGGTGAGAAGATCTGCCTTGTCCCTTCAGTCCAGCCAGACTTCAGCATAGTCCACGTGCAACGGGTTGACATGAAGGGAAACGCTCAGATTGATGGGATTCTGGGCGAGGACATAGAGGGCTCAAGGTGTGGCAAGAAGCTTATCGTACTCGCTGAGGAACTCATTGACGAGGAAGAAGTGAAGAAGAGCCCCGACCAGACAGAGATTCCAGCGATGTACGTGGATTACGTGGTTGTTCTCCCATACGTTGCACACCCGATGATGTGCCACGACTACTACGATTATGACCTCGAGCACCTGATGATGTTCCACAAGATGAGCCAGACAGAAGAAGGCTGGCAGGAGTATCTCGAGAACTACATCCTTGGAGTGGATGACCACTTCGGATACCTCAACCTAGTAGGCTGGGAGCGTCTGATGGAACTCCGCGCGAAGAAGCCTTGGGGGTACTAGACATGGTTGAATATACAAAGACTGAGTTTCTCATTGCTTGCGCATCTCGACATGTCAGGGACGGCGAGAATGTCTTTGGCGGGACAGGGATGCCTCTGCTCGCAGCTCTACTGGCAAAGGAGACCCATGCTCCACGGATGAATCTCATCTCAGAAGCTGGCTACATCGATGCACGACCTGTACAGGTTCCACTGTCGGTTGCAGACAGCCGGTACTACTACGGGTGCTCAGCCTCAATCGGGCTCATTGAGACACTGGGTTTTCTCCTCCAAGGTGGACGCATAGACGTCGGTTTTCTTGGCGCAGCTCAGATAGACGAATACGGCAATCTGAACACGAGCTACATCGGCCCGTACGAAAGCCCCAAGGTGAAGCTACCCGGCAGTGGCGGTGGTAATGACATAGCCTCTTCCGCCAACAGACTGATCATCATGATGTCTCACGATAAGCGCAAGTTCGTGAAGGAACTTGACTACATGACCTCACCTGGTCATCTAGAGGGGCCTGGATCTCGTGAAAAGTGGTCACTTGTTGGCAACGGCCCTGAGGTAGTCATCACTGATCTATGCCAGATGGACTTTGATCCAGAAACCCTCAAGATACGGCTGCTCTCAGTGCATCCTGGCTTCACGGTGGAGGATATCAAGGAGAATGTGATGTTCGACCTCATCATTCCCGATGACGTACCAACGACAGAAGAACCGACCGAAGAGCAGATAGCAATAATGCACAAGCTTGACCCACACGGTGTATACCTGGGAAAAGGTAGCTAGTGGCGTGGAGAAATGGTCTCCGTGAGTTCCTTCGACATACAGAGATTCAGGAGCGTGGTCTTCGATCTTGATTCAACGCTCACTGACACTCACAGATACCCCCTTCAGGCAAGTCTCTGGCTCCTTGGCCAATGTGGTGTGGAATCCGAGGAAACATCGGCTGATTACATCCGCAGTCTAGTGGCTCGGTATCGGATGGCCATTGAAGAGATAGCACAGGGCGCTCCCTACAGGCCTCCCTTTGAGATTGTTCGGCGTGCGATGGGCATGAGTCTTGAGGATATCGGTCAGCCAAACGACCCCGTCGTCGTGGAAGAGGCCACGCGAATCTTCAAGCAGCTTCATGTCGAGCTCTCTACGGTCTACCCCGGGGTTGAAAACGCTCTCGCGCGCGTGCGTTCAAAGGGGATTCCCATGGCAGTTTTGTCTAACAGCTTCGAAGGTCATTCCGAGATCATTCTACAGAAGCTCGGCCTTCGGCACTACTTCGATGCTGTTGTTGACGGAGGCGTTGTCAAGGCCTTCAAGCCCATGCCCGAGCCGTTCTTGGAGGTTCTTAAGGTTCTAGGAGCAGTACCGGAGGAGTCCCTCTATGTGGGTGACGAATACTACGCAGACATTGTGGGGGCGAAGTCTATCGGAATGGCTACCGTCTGGATCAACAACAGAAGCCTCTCGCTAGAGGACCTTGTGGCTAAGCACGGGGCGGAAACTTCTCCCGAGTATGTCCTGAGTTCGGTGGCAGAAATGGCTGACTTGATACCCGATAGGTGAGTAGTACATCTCAAGTACGCACGAAACAGACATAAAAACGGACTAAGGCGATTTAGTCTAGGTGCACGTAAACCCAGTCTAGGGGTACTGAGAACCTTGAGCAAAGACGACGGACTTGACCCAATGCAGGCTCGCTCTGACCTAGTCAGTATTCTGAGTGCGGACCCTGAGATCACCAAAGCGATTGTCACGATAATTGAGAATGAGCTTCGGGATCTGAAGGATAGCAGGGTCGTGTCAAACATATCAAACGCAATCTCCGAGTCAGCATCCCACTCCAATATCGATGATGCCACAAGGGACGGCGTCTTGTACTATCTTACCGAAACGGCTCCAGACGTTCGTCAGACAATCTTGGTGCAGACTATCGAGGAGCTCCTGAAGCTCCCTGGTTCTAAGGACCCGACTCTCGCGGCCCTGAGTCAGGTATCAACTAAGGAGAATGTTGATCTCGTGATGCAGTGGGTTGACCGGCAAATACTGACTCTCAATCAGGCTGTCTTCGTGCTCTTGTACCCAGACAGCTCCTCTGCGTTCATCTAGGACTAGATGTCCGGTATGAACTTCTTGATGTGCTTCTCCCATGTGGGCTCAAGCTGGAGGGCTTTCACGGCGCACTCCCTTGCTTCTTTCTTCTGTTTGAGAGCGTGATGGGCTCTGGATTTGTAGAACCATGCCTTGGCGAACTTGGGATCCAGCTTGATAGCTTCCTCGTATGCCTGAATTGCTTCCTTGTATTCATTCCTTGTTTCATGCATCTTGCCTACTGAGAACCAATCGTACTGTGTGCGTTCATCAATCTCTGCAGCCATTATCCTATCCCGCGTAACCTTTCGAGTGTACCCTAATAACTCTGAGGCATTCCCAGAATCATCTTGCAGTTCCAATGTGACGACGCCTAGACAACAAGAGGTAATATGATGCCCCTCATGAAAATTCTAAGGATGTATAAAGCCTTGAGGCTAGTTCTAGACCCCTATAGAGCGCATTTGCGTCCGGCAGTAGGAGTACATGAAATAGACATTATATAACTACGGGCAGCGAAGAACCTAGGTGACAACCACTGAAGAATAGCCACAAAGTACTACTCGGACTACTCCTAGTGGGCACGCTTCTTGCCACTTCAACTCTTAGTGTGAGTGCGCAAGAGGGAGGTCCTGGTGGTCAGGGTTCTGGCTCTCCTCCCGAGCAGACCCGAACTGCCGACGGATCGGTCTGGGTGAAGACTGACATCATATCCATAATGGCGGACAGCGAGATTCCCCAACTACACTTCTGGTTTGCCGTGGATGAGCACGCTGAGCACGCCAAGTTCCAGACCTCATATGTCATGATTGTTGAATTCGAGGACCTGAATGAGGACGGTGCCTATCAGAGCGGTGAGGCTCTCCACTTCGCTCCCTTGGCCGCCTACGAATGGTCCTTGACGACTGGCAGTGTCGTAGAAGATGGTATAACGACAGAAGTCTGGCTCAAGTACACCAAGAGCGGAGTTCGCGCTGGTCCAGTGCCGCTCACTTCTGAGCCGGCAGCCCTTGAGGGCTCAGGATCAGTAGCTCGATTCGAAGATGTCACTCTTCAGATCTGGGCTCATATCTACCTGAACGACTACCAAGGCCTCGTTACAGATGACAGAGGGGCAAACGTAAGCTACCTTGTTGAGGGGAGATCGGAACTGAAGATGGACATCGAGATTGGCAACTTCCCCTTCAGTAGTGAGACTTCATCGGTTGCACTCCAGACCCTCCAAAAGGAGGACCTTGATTCGGGCGACCCACAGCAGAATCGACACAGAGTTAGGACCCGTGAACGAACCCACAACAACACAATCGACTCATCGATGAACTGGACCACAATAGGTGGCAACGAGACCCAATTCGAGAGGATGAATGGAACTGACACGCAATGCATGGACTTCATTGATGCCGCCAGTGCAGTTCCTCAAGGCTTCTTTAGCTGGGTTGATCAGGCCCTGATAACGTGGCCCGGCGGCGAGCAAGAACTCGTCTACGTCAACGCTTCATACGTACCAACTGGGGCTGGTATTGCTGTCTATCTATCTTATCCCAACTTCGATGGTGGGAGTATTCTGCATGACCCGTCGATTGGGCTCTATGCAGACGCCGCTCCATCAATGGGACTAGATACTGACACCCTCCTTGCACTAGGAATAGGTGGAGTTGTAATCCTGGCAGTACTCATTGTGTTGGTTCGAAGGAAATAGAACCTCTGGCGCACGTATCAAACGGGAGGCGGCCTCTCTCCGCCTCCCAACCCGCTATCACTAAAAGAACCCTTATCAGAGAACTGCAGCATCTAACCAGACAACTTCGATGGAACCATGAAGACTGGATGTGAACACTACTTGAGAAGAAGCGTGGCCTGCACTATCATCTTGCTCTCTCTAGTTGCCATGATTCCGTTCACAACTGCTCAGACTGTCGTCGCTCAGACCGATGACATTCTTCTTGATCCCGTGGAGATTACCGCAGTCATGTCCGCGCAGGGAGTCACGATACTCACCTTCAACGCACTTATGACCAACCAAGGCCCATCCGACGTTACCGAGTTCTCGCTCCGGGTTGATTCGCTGGAGGCCAATGTCCTCTCGGCAGTAGTAAACGGGACTTCCACTGGGGCCTATGCCACCCTTCTGGACCGCTACACGGTAATCGTTGTTTCGTTGCCATTGGCAGTTGCGTCAGGCGAATGCGTATGGCTCACGATTCGAGTCAGGGCACTGGACCTTCAATCGGACCCCTATTCGGGATCAGAGACAGGGATTCAGCTCTCAGACTTCATCTTCTATGTTCGGCCAATGGATGCCTATCACAACTTCACATTCACTGCAACACTACCCGAAGATTCTCTGCTTTCCGATGAGTCTGTCGTGCCCATCTTCCCAGACAATGAGCTCAACTTCACAGACGGTCGCACTCTGTCGTTTGTCTGGTTCACTCCTCTTCTCCAGCCTGGACAGGAGCGAGTATACATCATCAAATACCAGCTGCTGTGCCCTGGTGGCAATGCGGTGGTAGCTTCCCCTCTTTGGCTCCTTGGCGGCATACTGATTGGACTCGCGGTTGGAGCGGCCTCTGTGTTCTTCGGACCGTCCATTATTCGTCGATTCAAGAAGATTGGCAAGGTCCGTTTCGTTGGAGTCACGAACGAGGAAGAAGAGATACTCGACTTGATTCGCGAGAAGGGCGGCTCATGCTCACAGAAGGATCTCTACACGGGGACGGAAATGTCCCAGGCGAAGGTCAGTCTGCTTCTTAACAACCTGGAAGAGCGAGGCCTCGTGAGACGATTCCGTGAGGGACGAGAGAACATAGTCCACATCATGGAGGAGTAGATTCCTCTACATCGAAAGGCTTTATATCGGCGCCCAGTTCAGAAGCACCGCTATAACTACCTGAGGTGTGCTCTTGAGTTCTTCCAAGAAGATACGAGTGCTTGTGGCGAAACCGGGCCTTGATGGACATGACCGTGGCGCCAAAGTCGTGGCTCGTGCCCTGCGAGATGCTGGCATGGAAGTGATATACACTGGTCTTCGCCAGACCCCCGAGATGATAGTCAGGGCAGCTCTTGACGAGAATGTGCACGTGATTGGTCTGAGCATCCTGAGTGGAGCTCACAATGCCCTCTTTCCCAAGATAATGGAGTTGCTGAGAAAGGAAGGGGCTGATGACATCTTGGTCGTAGGTGGCGGTATCATACCGGAGGATGATATTCCGGATTTGAAGAAAGCCGGGATCTCTGAGGTCTTCGGTCCAGGCACGCCCCTTGAGGAGATTGTAACGTTCATTCAGAGTCACGCGAAGGTCTAGCTTCTCCATGAGGTTGATACCTTGTCAGTTGACGACTTGGTTGAGGGTGTCCTCAATCGCAGAAGGCGCGACTTGGCTCGACTCATCTCCCTCATTGAAGATGAGGAGTCGTCAGCTCTCGATGTGTTGAGCAGACTCTACAAGCACACTGGGAGGGCTCATATTGTAGGAGTAACCGGTCCTCCGGGATCGGGGAAATCCTCCCTCGTGACAAGACTGACTGCTGAGTTCAGGAGTCGAGAGAAGACTATCGGAGTGGTCTGTGTGGACCCTTCGAGTCCATTCACTGGCGGCGCCCTGCTTGGCGATCGCATTCGGATGCAGGAGCACAGTCTTGACGATGAGGTCTTTGTGAGAAGCATGGGAACAAGGGGCCATCTCGGAGGACTGGCCCGAGCGACCTCTGATGCCGTGCGCGCCATCGATGCCTTCGGCAAGGATATCATCTTCGTTGAGACCGTCGGCGCCGGGCAGTCCGAGGTTGAGGTCATCGACATCGCTCACACAGTTGTCGTCACCGACGTTCCCGGAAGTGGGGACGACATTCAGGCGATAAAGGCCGGCATCATGGAGATTGCCGACATCTTCGTGGTCAACAAGAAGGACCTTCCGGGGGCCGAGAAGAAAGCCACAGAGATCACCACAATGCTCGACCTCGATACTCGGGAACGTACTTGGCGACCTCCCGTCCTCCTTACAAACTCCCGGTCCGGTGAAGGCATACCGGAGCTCGCTGATACGATTCTGAAGCACCACCAGCATCTGGTGGATAGTGGCGAAATGAAGAAGCGAGGTCTCCAGAAGAGCAAGGACGAACTACGGGAACTCATGAAGTTCAAGCTTACACAGGAGCTGCTGCAGAAACTGCAGGGCAGGCCTGAGTACGAGAAGGCAATAGAACGAATCGCCAGCCGTGAAGAGGACCCGTACTCAGTGGCAGAACGGCTGATTGCTGAATTCTTGTTCAAAGAGAGTAGGTGAGTTATGATGGGCTCTGAGAAGAATCTCTCCAGTGAGCATGAGCGTTGGAAGCGCGATCTTGTTGAGAAGACCTTGGTGAAGTACCCTGAACGAGAAAAGGCGTTCTGCACCATCTCTGGCATTCCTGTGAACCGCTTGTATACACCGCTCGACCTTGAAGGTCATGAATACATCACGGAGCTAGGCTTCCCTGGGCAATTCCCGTTCACTCGTGGTGTTCAGGCAACAGGATACCGTGGACGGTTCTGGACCATGCGTCAGTATAGCGGGTTCGCAACAGCCCGCGAGTCAAATGAACGCTTCAAGTTCCTCCTAGAACAGGGCCAGACAGGTCTCTCAGTGGCCTTCGATCTTCCTACTCAGATTGGCTATGATTCGGACCATCCACTCGCTGAGGGAGAGGTGGGCAAAGTCGGAGTGGCAGTAACCTCTCTTGCCGACATGGAGGTTCTCTTCTCTGGAATCCCTCTCGACAAGGTGTCAACGTCGATGACAATCAATGCCCCTGCCGCGGTACTTCTCGCGATGTATATCGCAGTCGCCGAGAAGCAGGGAGTTTCAATGGACAAGCTACGAGGCACAATCCAAAATGATATCTTGAAGGAGTATGTTGCCAGAGGAACCTACATTTTTCCTCCCGGGCCGTCAATGCGGCTCATCACTGACACCTTTGAGTTCTGCAGTGAGAACATGCCTCTATGGAACACAATCTCCATCAGTGGCTATCACATTCGAGAGGCTGGTTCCACTGCAATACAGGAGGTTGCCTTCACCCTGGCAAACGGAATCGCTTACGTAGAGGCCGCCACCAGAGCGGGTCTCGATGTGGATGACTTCGCGTCAAGACTGTCATTCTTCTTTGGATCACACAGCGACTTCCTTGAGGAGATCTGCAAGTTCAGAGCGGCAAGGCGCCTCTGGGCGAGAATCATGCGAGATCGCTTCGGCGCCAAGGAAGACAACTCATGCAAGATGAGGTTCCATACGCAGACGGCAGGCTGCACACTCACAGCACAGCAACCCGACAACAATGTTGTGCGCGTCACTCTTCAAGCTCTTCAAGCTGTCCTCGGAGGCACGCAGTCTCTGCACACAAACTCCCGCGATGAGGCGCTCTCCCTCCCGACAGAGCAGTCTGTTCAGATTGCACTCCGAACACAGCAGATAATCGCATACGAGTCAGGTGTGGGTGATACAATAGACGCTCTTGCTGGATCCTATTACATAGAGCACCTCACCAATCAATTGGAGGAAGCGGCGATGAAATACATTCAGAAGATAGACGAGATGGGAGGCGCTGCGAAGGCGATTGAGCTGGGCTATGTACAGAGAGAGATTCATGACTCCGCCTATCAGTTCCAACGGGATGTTGATGCAGGGAAACGTGTTGTAGTAGGAGTAAACCGGTTCACCGTTGAAGAGGAGCAGTCTTTCGATTACCTGAAGGTGAACCCAGACGCTGAGAGGGAGCAGAAGGAAAGGGTTGCATCAATGAAGGCCGGACGGGATGCAATGCAGGTCCAGAGTGCCCTTGAAGCCCTGCGGCAAGGCGCGGAAGGTGACTCAAACCTTGTGCCATTGATTCTAGATGCTGTGAAAGCGTATGCCACGATTGGTGAGGTCTGCGACGTCCTGAGAGGAGTCTTCGGAGAGTATAGAGCAGCTGACCTATGAGGTGTTGGCGACATGAACGTGAAGAAAGTAGATCATATCGGAATAGCTGTCGAGAGCATTGAGCAGTGGATCGAGTACTACAGGGACGTTCTGGGGTTGGACTACACTGGAGCAGAAGTAGTGGAGGAGCAGAAGGTCCGTGTGGCATTCCTCACTATAGGTGAGAGTAGAATCGAGCTCCTAGAACCAACATCAGACGACAGCCCTGTTGCAGGATTTCTCGTCAAGCGAGGTGGAGGTATTCACCACATTGCTCTGAGCGTCGAAGACATCGATGCATCTCTAGAGGCTCATCGTGTAGCTGGAGCCCGCCTCATTGACGATCAGGCCCGAATTGGGGCTCACGGGATGAAGATTGCTTTCATCCATCCCAAGGCTACAGGCGGCGTTCTTGTAGAACTGTGCCAGAAGCCACCATAGGCCATTCCTGGATTCGTGTTAACCTTATCTGCAAAAGATGCGTATAGTATGCCGCTCGGAGGTGTGTTGTTGGTGTCAGACGAAGGTCCGAAGTCTCACTATGACCTCTACCGGACGGCTAGAAGCCATGAGGCCCATGGCCGTTACGAGGAGGCCCTCAAGGCGTACGCCGAGGCAATAGAGAAGTCAAGCGACTATGCTGATGCATGGTTCTACAAGGGCCGGCTCCATCACAGGCTAAACCAGCATGAAGAGGCAATCTGCTGCGCGGAAAGGGTTCTCGCACTCAAACCCAGCTGGGAGAAACATGTTCGTCCCATCCTTGATTCCTCTGCCATGAAGTGAAGTTAGTCTCAGAGTGATGTGAGTAGACTGCAAAGGACATCCGCCACCCGCTCGGTGTCGTGCCTGTCCACCATGCGGTTCAGCACCAACCTAGTCCTGTTGCCGTAGTCCCCGTAGACCAAGATGCTGTGTTTGCCGAGCTCGCGGGCAATGCCAGCCGCATCGATATTGAGATTCTGCAGGCCGAGAAAAAGGATGTTAGTTTCCGGCTTCTCGATGACCAAGCCCTCTGTGTCTTTGAGTCGCTCATAGAGGTATCTTGCGTTAGCATGGTCGTCTCTAAGGCGGTCAACCATCTTCTCAATCGCCACGATCCCAGGAGCTGCGATTATTCCTGCCTGGCGCATCCCTCCGCCAAGTTTCTTGCGCCATCTATGTGCCTCATGGATGAACTCCTCTGTGCCCGCTATAAGCGATCCCACTGGTGCGGAGAGGCCCTTGCTCAAGCAGATCTGAACGGAATCGACATCCTCTACGAGAACCTTTGCAGGAACATCAAGAGCCACTGCCGCGTTGAATAGTCTGGCTCCATCGCAGTGAACTCTAAGGCCATGCTGATGTGCAGTGTCTGCGAGAGCCTTCACTTGTTCTGGCCTGACGATTACTCCCCCTGCGTAGTTATGCGTGTTCTCGATTACGACCATCGCGGTCTCGGCATAGTGGGCGTCGTCCGGGCTTATGGCGGCTTCAAGAACTTCAGGTGTGATGTATCCACGAATGCCCTTCACTGGTTTGGGGAATATCCCGCCGAGCGAGGCCATTGATCCACCTTCAAACAGAAACGTGTGTGACATCTCCTCGACGACTATCTCGTCGCCGCGCGAGGCCTGTGATAGGAGAGAGATTACATTTCCCTGAGTTCCTGATGTAACAAGAAGGGCTGCCTCCTTTCCGAGAATTCGTGCTGTCTTCTCTTGCAGTTCATGCACTACGTCATCCTCGCCTATCACATCATCACCGAGGCGTCCGCTCTTGTGTGCACTCACGATTGCCTCAATCATCTCATCGGTAGGCAGGGTGACAGTGTCACTCCGAAGATCAATGGTCTTCATTGCATATGGTGACTTCCATGCCTGCGTTTTAGCGTTACTGTTCGTGCCCAAGTAGGAATGCATAAAGGCCAAACGCATTCCGCAGAAGTCTTGGCATTTCTGCGGAGTCTGGATTCTCTTGAGCGAAGAGCGACTTGGCTATTTGGGCAAGATTCGATTGTTCAAGCGAGACGCTCGGCTCTACATCGCAGCATCTTCCATCGGCTCACTCTCCTATGGCATTAGCAGCGTCATCTTCAATCTCTATCTGCAGGATGCAGGTCTCCCAGAGGACTTCATTGGCTTCTTTCTTTCAATCTCCATGTTTGCGACGGCCGCAATAGCATTCGTCGCTGGGTCGGTCTCTGATAGAATGAGCAGGAAGAAGACGATTCTTCGAGCAAATGCGATTGCATTCATAGCGGTGGCCATTCAGTACACAGTTCTGGATCAGACAAGCCTCATTCTCTCGCAGGTATTCATAGGTCTCACAGGTGCCTTCACACAGGTGTCATGGTCTCCGTACATCACCGAGCTGTCCACCGATAGAGAACGTGCCCATCTCTTCGGTTTCGCTAGCGGTCTCTCCCTTCTTGCGGTTCTTGCTGGGAACCTTCTGGGAGGGTTTCTGCCTAATCTCTTCGCCAATCTGCTGTCAATTGGTCCAGAGGGCTCATTGGTCATCCCCTACCGGTTCGCCCTATGGCTGAGTCTAATCCCCAACGCGATTTCCATCCTCCTTGTCGTGCCTATGAGTCGTGACACACCGAGCGACTCTAAGGTTCGGGTTGCCCTAGGGAACGTGAAGAACTGGGGCTTCATCGGGAAGTATGCGATAACGGTTTCAATTGTTGGCCTGGGTGCAGGCATGATTGTGATGTTCTTCAACCTGTTCTTTGCCAACGAGTTCGCTGCTGATGCTGAGCTTGTTGGAATCATCTTCGCAATCAACACCGTTGTTCTGTCTGCAGGCAATTTCCTCGCCCCCGCCATGGCAGATCGAATCGGCAAGGTACGAACGGTTGTGATTACTGAGGCTCTCTCTGTTCCCTTCCTACTACTGATCTACAGCGCCCCTACAATCCAGCTCGCTGTCCTCGGTTATGTCACTCGCACCGTCTTGATGAATATGGCTGGACCCGTTTCAAACGCGTTCTTCATGGAGGGGCTGGCAAAGGAAGAGAGAGCGACGGCCGTTGGGGTGGTCAGGACCGGGGATTCTCTGGTCCGAGGCATTGCTGCGAATATAGGTGGCTGGCTCCTAGCGGCTGGCTACTATCGCTTGCCCTATATCTTGGTCTCTGGGCTCTACATCCTCTCTA
This sequence comes from Candidatus Thorarchaeota archaeon, assembly GCA_016839445.1. Taxonomy (GTDB): domain Archaea; phylum Asgardarchaeota; class Thorarchaeia; order Thorarchaeales; family Thorarchaeaceae; genus SMTZ1-45. The sequence continues at coordinate 13,796 of JAEOUG010000052.1, read as the reverse complement.
TCATGTTCTTCTATGCCTTCTTCAAGCAGAAAGAGGCTGAGATGCAGCTGCTGAAGAAAGCTGAGCTAGTGGTTGAGGCTGAAGAGGAACGAGTCCCCGACGCTACATAACACGCTCTTTGCGCCAATCTCACTTCGGATACATGGAGATTGCGCGCTTGACGATCTCGTCATCTGCGGGGAAGATCAGTGGAATGGCGGTGAAGGAGGCTTGACATGGGTTCCCCTTGGCCACGTGAATTACAGTCTTCGGACGTCCCGACTCAGTGTTGAAGTCGACTTCTACAACATACCCCATTACTGTGGAGTACTCTCCGCCAGAGCCATGCCTGCAGAGGCTTGACTGGCCAGGAGTCCCTCCATGGTCTTTGAGTAGTGAGAAGACATGCTCCGGGCGGGATGCCTGCCTCATCAGTTCGTAGCCGCGATCCAGGCGCTGGATTGAATGCTCATATGCATCACCAATGGCCTGCCTGACATCATCCTCTGTGTCGAGCATGATATGGTGGCTGGTTCTCAGAACCTTTCTCTCAGACCACTCGATGTTGTGTTCACTGCCTGCTAGCTCGATAACCAGCATGCTGTCCTTGTCGGCCAGTATCAAATTCGACCATTGGTAGACACGGCCGCTCTTCAAGTGGTCTGCGGTCATGCTTAGCGCGTCTTCTGCATCTTTTGCGAAGAGGAGTAGCTGTTCAGTGAGACCGTGATATGAAGGGTCCGCCGTTGCCTTGACATGGGTGTTTGCTACAGCCAGTCCATGACGGTTCACTCCAATCGCAATTCCGCCATCAAACCCTCGTACTCCGAAGAAGTCGGGATCGTAGACGACAACGTCTTCGTGGGACTCTGAGGTCAGGTCCCTGTTCTTGAAGAGAAACGTACGGTTGGGGTCAGGAAGGATAACGGCACCTGCAATGCTCGCCATGTGTCTCACTTCTGAAGGCGCTTAGTCCACACTGAATATAAGTAATCACTGTAGGTTTATCCTGGCTTCGTCAGACATGCGGGAGTGCGAGTTTCAATGCTCAATCTAGACTGCTTCCAGACCAGAGTCATCACGCCCAAGGTCGTGTGGGTTGATGAAGTCGACTCCACTAACAGATTGGCTCGAGATCTTCTGGAAGAGGGTAGCCCTGAGGGTACTATCGTCATTGCTGGGAAGCAGAGTGCAGGACGAGGAAGGGCCGGGAGGAAGTGGCTCTCTCCGGAAGGAGGGCTGTACTTCACAGTCATCCTGAATCCCCGATTGAGCAACGAGAAGACGCCTTTGCTCGGACTCCTATCTGCATGTGCAGTGGCTTCCGGCCTCAGAGAACTTGGAGTGTCAAAAGCAGCCGTCAAATGGCCTAATGATGTCCTTGTCGAAGGCATGAAGATCTCCGGCATTCTCTCGGAGTCTGTCACAATCGGAGTAGAGGCTCTTGCAGTCCTAGTAGGCATCGGCGTTAATCAGAACCTCTCTGGGGCGGATTTGCCCACTTATCTCGAATGGCCAGTGACATCTGTGTTTGACCAGCTGGGCCACGAGACCTCTCTCGGTGAACTTCTGTGCGGCATCGTGAACGCCATTGATAGGCTCCTGCTCCAGGTAGAGTCCTCGTCCTCGTTTGACGTAGTTCTAGATGAGTGGAGGAGCTTGAGTTGCACGCTGGGGGAACGTGTTCGTGCTGAGGAGGGCGGGGAGGTCTTCGAGGGATTGGCGACGGATCTTGCATCGGACGGTGCCCTGCTTGTAGAAACAAGTGATGGGACAAGGCGAGTCGTTGCAGGAGACCTTGCACATCTAAGGCACCAATGAGAGCTCATACTGCGAGTTGCTTAATAGCGCAGTTCACCGAATGCCATCTGGCGGAATTATGATGGCTCAAACGGTTGTCAAAATCAAACCCAGCCAACTGAAGGACCTAGAGAAGACCGTACTGAAGGACCGGCACAGCTCACGCGTTGCCACGAAGAGCGAACACGAGTCTTTCAGAATTCAGTTCTCTTCTGAGACCATCGTGGGCTACAAGACTGGTAGAGTGGTGTCTAGTGGACCTCATGCTGCAGCCGCCGTTAGAAAGGCTCTGCTGGATAGTGCACCGAAGATGGAAGGTGGTACGATCACCATAGGATCTGATGAGACTGGGAAGGGCGAGTGGCTTGGTCCTCTTGTCGTTTCAGCCGTCGCCTTGACTCCCCGGCAGGCTCTTGAGCTGCAGAGCATCGGCGTAGCAGACAGCAAGGGGCTCTCTCTGGCCAAGATCTCCGACCTATCCATTGACATCGAACGTGGCAGTCTTGAGCACTCGACTATCCTGATTACGCCCAGACGGTTCAATGACATGTTCGCCGATCTCCACAAGGAAGGTAAGTCACTCAATGACCTCCTCGCTTGGGGCCACGCAAAGGCCATCTCAGATGTACACTCACGCTTGAAGAAGGTCGACACTGAGGGTTTGAGAGTGGTCATTGATGAGTTCTCCCGGATCAAGACGGAGTGGCGTCTCGCCCGAGTGCTTGACTTGGAGTCAATCGAGCTGGTTCAGCGCCCACGAGCAGAGGATGAGACCGCCGTTGCCGCAGCAAGTATCATTGCCAGAGAAGCTCGCGAGAGATGGATAGACAGGGAGTCCAGGAAGTTGGGGGTGGACCTTCGCGAGCTGAGTCCGCTCGAAGCAGACAAACGAAAAGACCGGTCAGAGATCACGAAGACTCAGTACCTTGATACTATGCGCTCAAAGAGATAGCCTATACTACCACTTCTTTCGAGTTCTGTGCTTCTTCGTCTTCCACCATGAGTCATTCGCATGTCTTGCCCAGTGTGCCTTCTTGGATGGAAAGACCTCGAGGTTGCAGTGTCGGTTGTCGAGCTTTCTCTTGTTCTTGTGGTGCACGACCTCCCCTGGGAGAAGCTTCCGCCCGAGCTTCTTCTCTGCCTTCCACCTGTGGACTAGCTTCCCTGAGTCCTTGAACCTGAGGTAACCACGGCAGTCAGTGTACGTCTTCCTTCCCATGCTCCGCTTATCTGAAATCCCCCTTATAGTTTCCATGGCCCTGAGTCCTGCTGTTCCGGTTCAGCGCGGAGCGGACATTCATCATCCGGCATAACATTCAATACACCGAAGCTCTCGTGTCCCTGAGAACCGTCAAGAGGTCTTTCCCATGTCGAAGGAGAAGTTCGAACGCCTTGAGGCGATGAGAAAGAAAGCCCAGGAAGCAGGGGGCCCAGAGCGCATCAAGAAGCAGCATGATGCTGGGAAGTATACTGCAAGGGAGCGCATCGAGAAGCTCCTTGATCCCGGCTCATTCGTCGAGATTGACGAATTCGTCGTACATCGAGAGTCTGCCTTTGGAATGGACGAACAGAAGATACTTGGCGACGGTGTGATAACAGGCTACGGCACAATAGACGGCCGCAAGGTGTTCATCTTCAGTCAGGACTTCACTGTCTGGGGCGGCTCTCTGGCAGAGATGTACGGCCTCAAGATATGCAAGATCATGGACATGGCTGTTGAAACCGGCGCTCCAGTGATAGGTATCAATGACTCTGGAGGCGCGAGAATACAGGAAGGTGTGAAGTCCCTTGCAAGTTACTGCTGGATATTCAGACGGAACACTCATGCAAGCGGTGTAGTGCCGCAGATCTCCGCCATTATGGGTCCTTGCGCAGGCGGTGCGGTGTACAGTCCGGCTGTGACTGACTTCACGCTTATGGTGAAGGGAACTAGCCACATGTTCATCACTGGACCTGAGGTAATCAAGACGGTCACTGGAGAAGAGGTCACCTTTGAAGACCTGGGTGGTGCGATGAAGCACAACACCACGAGCGGTGTGGCGGCCTTTGCCAGCGAGGATGAGGATGACTGCTTCCACCAGATACGGGCGCTTCTTAGCTACATTCCAAGTAACAACCTGTCAGAGCCTCCGCGAGTGGACACTGGTCATGCTCCAGAGGATATTGATGAGTCGATCGACGAAATCATTCCAGATGACCCCAACAAGCCATACGACATGCGCGATGTTGTCATGAAACTGGCTGACAACGGCGAGTTCTTCGAGGTCTTCCAGCACTGGGCTCAGAACATGATCACGGGCTTTGCACGCTTCGACGGTAGGTCAGTGGGTGTTGTGGGCAACAACCCCGCTCACCTAGCGGGAACTATCGATATCAATGCATCTGACAAGTGCGCTCGGTTTGTGCGATTCTGCGATGCGTTCAACTTGCCTGTCATCACTTTCATGGACGTGCCAGGATACTTACCGGGAACGGCGCAGGAGTGGGGAGGTATCATCAGACACGGGGCGAAGATTCTCTATGCCTACGCTGAGGCCACGGTCCCTCTCATCACTATCATCACTCGAAAGGCCTACGGAGGGGCATACGATGTCATGAGTTCCAAGCACATCGGAGCCGACTTGGTCTATGCCTGGCCGACCGCTGAGGTTGCCGTGATGGGACCTGATGGGGCCATCAACATCATCTTCCGCAAGGAGATTGCCAAGGCCAAAGACAAAGAGAAGAAACGAGCTCAGCTAGTGAAGGAATACAGGGAGCAGTTCGCAAATCCCTACATCGCGGCCGGCCTAGGGTACATTGACAAGGTCATCTTCCCCCGTGAGACTCGTCCACTGATCTGCAAGGGTCTTGACTTACTGGCCAGCAAGAGACAGAGCAGGCCGCCCAAGAAGCATGGGAACATCCCGCTCTAGCCTCAATCGGATAGCTGGGCGCAAAACCGGCGAGACTAGCCGCCGGTCACGCCTTTGGCGATTCGGTCTCCTACGTCTTTGTCTATGTTGCGCCAATACTCGATTGCTCGCTCTAGCACGGGCTTCGATACGCCTCCTTTGAGGGCTCCGACGACATTGGCAACAAGACGGCCACGGGCCGCTTCATCCATGACCTCACGCACCAAGGTACCGGCCTGCCCCCAGTCATCGTCGTCTTTCCGCAGAGTATACGCTGCACGAACGAACTCCCCGCTGGCCTGCCACACCTCGACCTGGGGATAGCGCTCTCCATCCGCCATCGGTCCTCCCTTTGAGTTCGGCGCATACACGGGGTCGGACACGTTCTCAACTCGCATCGCTCCGTCCTTGCTGTAGCTGTGCACGGGGCTTCTTGGTCTGTTGACTGGTATCAGATGGTAATTGACACCTAGCCGGGCTCGGTGTGCATCGGCGTATGAGAAGAGGCGCGCCAGCAGCATCTTGTCTGGACTGGGACCGATACCGCGCACGAGGTTGTGCGGTCCGAAGGCCGCCTGCTCAATCTCGGTGTGGAAGTCGGTTGGGTTGCGATTGAGTGTCAGTCGACCCACCTCGTGTAGTGGGTAGTCGCGGTGCGGCCACACCTTTGTGAGGTCAAATGGATTGAATCGGTAGTTTTCAGCTTCTTTGAATGGCATTATCTGCACTCTCAGAGTCCAGCTGGGGAAGTCACCTCGCTTGATCGCCTCAAACAGGTCACGTCGGTGGAACTCGGCATCTTTGCCTGCAATTCTGTCTGCCTCCTCCTGAGTGAGGAATTCAATGCCTTGGTTCGTCTTGAAGTGATACTTCACCCAGAACCGCTCGCCCTTCGCGTTGACCCACATGTAGGTGTGGCTCGAATAGCCGTTCATGTGCCGGTAGGTCTTAGGAATTCCTCGGTCGCCAAACAGAATTGTGACCTGATGGGCCGACTCAGGCGATAGGGTCCAGAAGTCCCACTGCATGTCGTTATCTCGTAGTCCGTTTTCAGCTCTTCGCTTCTGGGAGCGGATGAAGTGCTGGAACTTCATGGGATCGCGAAGGAAGAACACGGGTGTATTGTTACCCACCATGTCATAGTTGCCCTCGCTGGTGTAGAATTTCAGAGCAAAGCCGCGCACATCTCGCCAAGTATCTGGGCTGCCTCGCTCACCTGCTACGGTAGAGAAACGGGCCAAGACGTCTGTCTTCGTGCCCGGCTGGAACACTGCCGCCTTGGTGTAGGCGCTGACATCTTTGGTCACCTCGAAATAACCGAAGGCTCCTGAACCCTTCGCGTGGGGCTGCCGCTCAGGAATCCTCTCCCGGTTGAAGTTTGCCATCTGCTCAATCAGGTAGACATCTTGCAGTAGAATCGGGCCGTCAGGTCCGACGGTGAGAGAAAACTCATCGCTGGATACAGGGATTCCAGCATCAGTTGTAGTAGACTTGCGGTCTTTCTTCTTCATTATGAATCCTCCTTCATGAAGCAAGCTCTCGGTTCTGCGCTAGTGCCAAACGTAGATACTATGGTGAGTTGACTAAAAAACTCTCTCTTGGCCCTCCAAGGGCTCCCTCACGCTGATGCGCAGGATTGGACTTGCTTGCATGGAATAGACGGACTGGGCCTCAAGATGGGCGACGGAATACTGGATGATGACGGACCCAAAAAGGATGCATGGGGGTCTGTGACCCCCGTCTACACATGTGAGTTCTTGGCCTGCCAGCAACGACGGCAGATGCCGGGAACGGGCATGGTGTTTGCGTTGACCCAACCCTTGCAGTTGGGAGCAATGCCCACGGTGCAGCGAACCATCCTGCGAGGATAGATCCTGGTTCCGTCTTCACGAACTCGAATCTTCTTCTGGCCGCCACGGCCTTTCTTGTGTGGCAATACCTGATTCAACCTGCGATGGCCCAGTGGGCAGCATCGCTATCCTCCCCAATCCACAGGAATCACTACGGCCGCGAACTCTTGAAGTGATATAAACTCTTGGCACTTCTGTGGTGGCCCGTGAGGCTCGTTGAAACTGCGTGACTCAAGGGTCGGTGTGGTCAATCCTTCTTGGGCTTCTTCCTCTCTCTCTTCTGCATCTTGCGGAGTTCATTGAGCTTCTTGAGTTCTTTCAGGTCCTTGAGGTCTCCGCTCTTCAATGCGTTCTTGAGCACTTCATCAATGTTGGGGACTCCTTCGACCCCTTCAAGACTCCCTGTGATGTCCTTCACCCCCTCCTGAATGTCCTTGGCGAACTTCTCCCCTAGGACAGAGCCCAGTTTCTCCTGTATTAGCGCTCCTATGTTCAGTGCAGTAGCCTTGCCTTCGTTTCCCATCTTCACTTCACGTGTGGTACCCCTGCTTCTCTTCCTGGTGGCAGTCTTTGCCGCTTCCATCTCGCCCTCCTTCATAGGACCAGTGACAGCGAGAAGAGCCTGGCTCAGAGGGTTCTCAAGGTGTTGATTGGCAAGTCCGACGGCTAGGGTGTCACCATGTTCGGCACCGAAGTTCTTGACAGCGAAGTAGCCGTAGGATAGGACGAGGTCTAATCCACCGGCTTCGTTGAGTTCGTACTCCTCCTTCACGTGCTCCCATCCCTGTTCAAGCGCAGAGATCTGTACGTCCCGCCTACCTGTAACACCCATCTCTTGAGCAATCATGCGGATGTCCCCGACGATAGGATGGTCCACTTTACCTCTGAGGACATCTGCAAGGGTGTCATGCATGAACCGGAATGACGAGTACCGAGGGTCCCTCGAGAGGTACTGCTTGAATGCATTGAAGGGGCCGGGTCCATCTGACGGAGTCTTCAGCGCGAAGAAGATCTGGTTCAAGTGAACTTCATGTGTTTCGTAGTTGGGCCTGTCCGCCAGGCACAGAAGCGCCTTGATCGCGGGGAGTGCTCCCTCTCTCGGCGTGTATACGGTTCCATCCATCTCAAAGAGAATCCTCGCCAGGATTCCTGCGATGTAATCTGTCATCCCTCTGGGAGAGACCTCCGCCCTTTTGGCAGTAAGTTTCTTGAGATTGCCCCCCTTCACTTCGGAGCTAAGCTCTTCGGCCATGTACCTTACGTAGATGGGACTCCCCTGAGCGTTCTTCACGATTATTGGAAGAACTGCCTGCTCGTACTTGATACCGTAGTTCTTGAGGTGTCTTTCACATATCTCAGTCATGACATTGTCCGGAATCGCAGGGAGGTTCAGTGCATAGAATTTCCGACGAAGATCCAGAGGAAGTCTAGACCAGTCCTGCTCTCTGGCGGTCGAAACGACACCCCTGATGTCCTTCTCTACAATGGCTTTGGCGAGCTGTCTTGATTCAGGGATGTCGTCGCAGAAGAGGATCATCCCGTTCTTCTCGTGAGTTCTAGCAACATCCTTCGTGTCCCATATCAGCCCGGTGTCGTTGTCTTGGTCTAGAGCTCTGAGTATTGCATACATAGCGGTCGTCTTGCCTGAGCCTGGTGCTCCAAGCACAACGACGTTCTCTCCACCCTTGGCATGCTCTACAGCCGCGTCAATGAACCTCTGCCTCTCGTCATCAATCACAAGCACGTCGTCAAGGTATGGTGGAAGCCTCCACACGTTTCGGATGCGTTCTGCTGAGTCGGGGACCTCGTAGTAGGAGAGCATTTCGTGAAGGATGCCCAAATCCTGCATCACAATGGCTAGGTCTGACTTCATGGTGTCAACGAACTGGCCCGACTGTGGCTCGGAGGCCCCAAGCTGATTCATTGCAGTCGATACGTGTGCCGCCACCTCAGAACCGCCTTCTTTGACAGCCTCTTTGATGGAGTCTCGGACTGCGGGGTCTTGAATGGCCTCCTTGAAGAAGTCCATCAACTGGTCGGGTCTCACTCTCTGATTGTCTTCGTGAGCCTTTGTAATGGAACCCGCCGCGACCGCAAGCACTGCAGATCCAGAGCCAATCATGGCGAAGTTTGTAGCAACGGCTGTTGCCACTCCGAGTGCCTTCTTGGCCCTCGGATGGCGGTCGAAGTAATCAACGATTGACTCCTTGAGTCCCATAGTCTTCACCAGCTCGACGAGGGTGACTCTAGGTTACGCGGACATATTAGCCTTAGGACTCGTCGAAGATGGACTCCTTGGTCGGCCAGACGCCCGTCTTCTGACTAACACCAAGAATGTGACTGCAGATTCTGCGGTGCTTGAAGAAAGGGCAGTTGCATATGTATACTCCATTGTCGAATCTGACGTTGTATCTCCCATACTTTGGCGAATGCACAACATAGTGAGATGCAATCAGACTGCCATCCTCTGACTCCTCAACGCTGATCTGTTGAATTCTCTTTGACTGCCTCAAGTATCTCTTGCTTATCCTGAACTTGCTGCCGACAAGTCTGTCTTTGGAAATCCACTCCGCAAGCCACTCAGGCATCTCCACTCTGATCACACAGGTTCACGTTCAGCAGTTGCCAATTGTACCTTTCTAACATGGACGTTCACGGAATGTAACTGAATCCGGTCGTCCGTTTTCAAATTAGCGAATTATTTTAGTTCGAAATGTTTAAATTCAAGTTCTGAAATCTCTTAACTATACAGTTGGTGATTTAGATGATGAGTGAAGAGGAATTGGAAACAATAACAGAGTCCACCAACCTCACGAAGAGCCAGATGATAGTCCTCTCACTTCTAAGGGAGAGCGGCGGCAGCGGTGTCACGCCGAAGCAGCTGCTTGACAAAGTGAGTTTTGCTCCTCGGACTGTTCGTTACGCTCTAAGGAAACTCTTGAAGAAGCAGCTAATCAAGCGAGTCCCCTGCCTTCAAGATATGAGGCAATGGATTTACGTACCCGCCTAGGCTTCAGTTCTGTGCATTCTGGTCAGCGGCATCTTGCGCAGTGAGAATGCCATATAATCCGGTACGACTGGCTGGATTGCATGAATGTCTACGTGTTGCTGTACGAAGGATTTGCCGCCTTTGAGATTGCGCCACTCCTACTACTAATGCGAAACAGCGCCAACGTTGTCACGGTTTCCTTTGATGCAGAGCCTCAGAGGAGCGAAGAGCAACTCCGCTTCATGGTTGACAAGACTATTGAGAGAGTTGATCCTGAGGCGATTGATGTACTAATCATCCCTGGAGGAGATCCGACAGCATACCTAGAGAATGAACACCTACACAGACTGCTGCACGGAGTTCGAGAGAATGGAAAGCTCATTGCGGCAATCTGCGGTGGTCCAGGGTTCTTGGCTCATGTGGGCCTACTAAAGGGTCTTCGAGTAGCCCATGGATACTCCGAGGAAGATGCACCACGAGTGTTCGAGGGAAGTATCATCACCGACGATGATGTCGTGATTGAGGAAGGCATCATCACTGCTAGAGGACAAGCCTATGCGGAGTTTGCTGTTGAGGTGTGTAGAAGTATCGGCCTCCTCCAATCAGACGAGGAGGCGGAGGAAACTCTGAAGTGGCTCAAGAACGTTAGATAGGTCCTCCTCTGCGTTTTCACGGTGGGGACTCTTCGTATTTGATGTAATCAACAGATTCAAACGAAGGCCGACTCATCACGGTTCTGGGTTGTCGTAGCTATGGATCCAGTCGACAAGACAATCATCCTCGAGATCTGCCACAATTGCAGAGTGAGCTATGAGAGTCTTGCACGCAAGACAGGGTTGAGCTCGAGCGCGGTCAAGAATCGTGTCAATGCACTCCTTGACAGTGGGACCATCTCCATGTTCCACGTTGCTCTTGAGGCGGCAATGATCAATGGGGAATTCTTCCTAGCAGTCGTCAAGACAGATGGTCGTGAGGATATAGATGGATTCCTGGACACGTTGGGTAGCCACCCTGCTGTCGGTCACATCAGTCTGCTAGCAAGCGCTGGAGGTGGTGCCTACCTTGTCTGGGGTGAGTACCTCGGCTCGCAGATGTTGATGGAGATCAGGGAGTTTCTTGCATCACTTGAGGATGTCACCAGTGTTGAACTCCACACGGTGCTTGGAAGACAAGGGCAGAAATCAGAGCTGGCAAACCTCCACCTTCGCGTTCTTTCAGCGCTCCGAAACGATCCGAGAATGCAGATCAGCGACATTGCTAGGGCACTTGGGCTCTCTCCGAAAACGGTAAGGAGAGCTATTCGAGAGATTGTGGAGAACGGAGGTATCGTCTTCTCTGCGAGGCCTGACATGGCGGCAGGGCACCTCGTGAACTTCTATGTCCGGTTTGAGTTTGATGAACAGAAGGCCTCACGTGAGGATGTGTACGATTGGCTATCGAAGGAGTACTCTCTTGAACTCTGGGACCCCACACCGTCTGTGACTGCACCTGTATTCTTTGCGGAGTTCGTTGTGAGTGACTTGCATGAGGCTGAGAGAATCGCTCGAGGGATTCGCAGCCAAGACTTCGTATTCTCGACCGCAACATTGGTCTCCTACTCCAACAAGAAGTATCCTTACTACGCACAGACTCTGCTAGACGACATGATAGACGACGCGGGGCTCTGATTCCGCTTTCCCAGCTTCCCGCTTTGGTTTCCGGTAGCAAAACTGGCTGCCAATTCCGGTTCTCACACCTGCCACTGGCCGTGAAGTCATATTGAGACTCCGGGTAGTATTCCTAGGTGCGAGAAAATGGCCGTCGAGAAGAATACCCACAGACTGCGAACAAAGTCTCTCCCAAGTGGGGATCGATCCGGCAGGGCCGTTAGCTATCGTCAGCGATTTGATAGGTAGACGCGCACCAGCATGTCAACCTGCATCGGATAGAGTAATAGGAGAAACTTCTTCTCTCTATCCGGTGCCCTTTCCGCTATGGCTAACGAAGACCCCATGGATGAACCCTACGGGTTTGAGATTGGACCAATTAGGCCTCCGAGTGAGGCCTACAGTCTTCTTGTCAGAGTCATGCGCAACTGCGCATGGAATCGTTGTCTCTTCTGTCCAGTCTACAAGGAGTCTGAGTTCTCTGCTCGTTCTGTAGAGCACGTGAAACGCGATATCGACCTCGTTCACAAGTACATACTGCAGTTCCGCGGAGATCCGGCTCCGGCAGTCACCACTCACACAGCACAAGTTGTGCCTGGCGAGGCCATGGCCTTCGATATGGCTCGCCGCTGGTATCTCAGCGGAATGAAGTCGGTCTTCCTTCAGGATGCAGACTCGCTCGTCGTAGGGGTTGATGCGCTGTCGAACATTCTCATTCATCTGAGGTCGCGGTTCCCAAGCGCCGAGCGAATAACCTCCTACTCACGATCAAGCACCATCAACAAGATGAGTGCTGAGGAGCTATCGAAACTCTGCGACGCAGGGCTGAGCCGAATTCATGTGGGCATGGAGTCTGGCTCGGACAACGTTCTGAAACTCGTGAAGAAGGGCGCATCCAAGAAGATACACATTGCAGCCGGCCTGAAGGTGAAGGCATCTGGTATGGAGCTGTCGGAGTACGTGATGCCTGGGCTAGGCGGGAGGAGGTTGTCACGAGAGCATGCGCTGGAATCCGCCGATGCATTGAACAAGATTGACCCTGACTTCATCAGGCTTAGGCCCCTTGCAGTCCCGCTGCGTGCACCTCTCTTCAAACTCATTGAATCTGGCACCTTCGAACCTTTGACTGAGGTTGAAGTCGCAGTTGAGACCCGGCTATTCATCGAGAGTCTAGAGGGTATCTCTAGTCAAGTTGTCAGTGATCACGTCCTGAACTTGCTTGGAGACCTCAACGGGCAACTTCCTGAGGACCACGATAGGCTTCTTGGAGTAGTAGATAGATTCCTTAGTCTTGCCGAAGACCAACAGGTCCTCTACGTATTCGGAAGGCGACTAGGTGCCTTCAACAGCATTCACGACATGTCGGACACCAGCAAAGCACGCCGTATCAAGAAGGCCATGGACGAGCACAACGTCTCTGCTGAGAACATCGATGAGATTGTAGCCCAGATGAAACGGCGCTTCATATGATGTCCTCCTGGAAACCTTGGAACATGTGTTCTAAGAACACCAACCAAACGACTAAATACAGCACGGCAGCTCCTGTCCTGTTCAACGATGGCGAAGCTTCTGATCACTGATACAACCCTCAGGGATGCACATCAGTCACTGATTGCTACACGCATGCGGACAGAGGACATGCTACCTGTCTGCGAATTGATCGACAAGGTGGGCTACCACTCTCTGGAAATGTGGGGTGGGGCAACGTTTGACAGCATGATGCGTTTCCTGGACGAGGATCCGTGGGAACGAGTAGAACTACTGAAGGAAGCAATGCCTAAGACCAAGTTTCAGATGCTCCTTCGTGGCTCGAATGTTGTCGCCTACCGTCAGTATGCTGATGACGTTCTGGAGGCTTTCGTGACAGAGGCCGTGAAGGTCGGGATCGACATATTCCGTATCTTTGACGCCCTGAACGATGTCAGAAACATGGAAGCAGCCATGAAGTATGTGAGGCGAGAGGGCGGTCATGTTCAGGCCAGTATCTGCTACACACTGAGTCCATTTCACACAAACGAGAAGTTTGTAGAGATGGCAAAGGAGCTGGCTGCCAAAGAGGCTGACTCCATCTGTATCAAGGATATGGCCGGGCTGATCTCTCCTGAAGCGGCTCACGATCTTGTGAAGCGCCTGAAGGACGAGGTGGATATCCCCGTCCAGCTCCACTCCCACTACACCAGCGGGATGGCTGCTATGGCGTATCTGAAGGCGTCCGAAGTTGGAGTGGACGTTGTCGATTGTGCAATCTCTGCACTCTCAATGGCGACATCACAACCTGCGACTGAGTCCATCGTTGAAGCGCTGAAGGGCACTGAACGAGATACCGGCCTCAGCATCACTCTTCTATCCCAGATTGCTGACTACTTCAGAAAGATACGTAGAAGATACGTTCAGTTTGAAGGAAGCCTACAGGGCGTGAACCCTCAGGTCCTTCAATTTCAAATCCCCGGTGGCATGCTATCCAATCTCGATAATCAGTTACGCGAGCAGGGCGCCCTTGACCGCTATGACGAGGTTCTAGAAGAAGTCCCTCGAGTCAGAGCTGAACTGGGCTATCCTCCACTCGTCACACCGTCCAGCCAGATTGTAGGTACTCAGGCCACGCTGAATGTTATAACTGGCAAGAGGTACAGCATGA
>JAEOUG010000051.1 GCA_016839445.1 Candidatus Thorarchaeota archaeon | reverse complement strand
AGGTGGAACAGGAGCTTGGTGCCACAGTGGCAAACACTGGCTCTGTGCTGGCTGTTTTCGGTGACCCAGCAAGAGGAATACTCGACATCTATGCTGAAGAGCGTAATCTGATCAAGAAGATGGTGGACTTCTGGGTAAACACAATAAAGGACCAGGGGACCGAGACTGTGCGGCTGGAGGAGGCCCTCTTCACCAGTCTTGGCCTGCTCAATGACTCGCTGGGTTCAGTGATCTGCAAGCCAGGTTACTATGGCTAGACCCACCACATGCGTGAGCTTTAAAGTGCAAGTCTGGAGCTGAGTCTATCCATCAATAGTGAGCAACTCTGGTGACCATCATGCGAACAGAACGCGTCGAACGCCTAAGGGAGCAGAGCGTTAGCGTGAGACCCTACATCTCCACAGAACGGGCCGAGCTCCTTACTGACTTCTACCAGAGTGGCGGCGCTGACTCGGTCTCAGTTCCCGTGGCGCGTGCGCTCGCATTCAAGCACATCCTTGAGAACAAGACGATATGTATCAATGAGGGAGAGCTAATCGTTGGAGAGAGAGGTCCGGCTCCGCGGGCTACGCCTACGTATCCAGAGCTCTGCTGTCATTCTCTCCATGATCTGAATGTTATGAACTCACGTGAGCGAACCCCCTTTCTGGTCAGCGATGCCGCTAGAGAGACCTATGCGGACGAGATAATCCCGCAGTGGACTGGTCGGAGCATGCGTGAGAGAGTCTTTGGTGCAATGTCTGACGAGTGGATGGCAGCTTTTGAGGCTGGTGTGTTCACTGAGTTCATGGAACAGAGATCTCCTGGTCACGCAATCCTGGACGACAAGATCTACAGGCTGGGGCTTCTGGACCTAGTCGAAGAGATTCAGAAGCATCTCACAAGTCTAGACTTCTACAATGACCCGGAGGCATATGGGAAGGAGCAGGAATTGCAAGCCATGGAGATTGCCGCCCAAGCAGTCATTGACTTTGCAGGCCGCCATGCTGACTTGGCTCGAGAGCTCGCCAGCGATGAAGCAGACGCACGTCGCAAGCAAGAACTCCTCCTAATAGCAGAGGTCTGTGACCATGTTCTGGCGAGGCCTCCTCGCAACTTCTGGGAGGCGCTTCAGGCGTACTGGTTCGTGCATCTGGGAATCATCACTGAAACGAATCCTTGGGACTCCTTCAATCCGGGCAGACTAGATCAGCATCTACTTCCCTTCTATGAGCAAGGCCTCAGAAGCGGTTCACTGACAAAGGAGCTCGCGAGAGAGCTGCTTCAGCTCTTCTGGATTAAGTTCAACAATCAACCTGCTCCACCGAAGAGCGACATCACTGAGCAGCAGAGCGGTACATACCAGGACTTCGCGCTCATCAACACTGGAGGAGTCAAGGCCGATGGCTCGGATGCAGTGAATGAGCTCTCCTACCTGATTCTTGATGTCTGCAACGAGATGCGGTTGATTCAGCCGAGTGTGTGCATCCAGCTCAGTAGAGAGAATCCTGACGACTTCCTAGCGGCTGCAGTAGATGTGGTTCGAGAAGGCTTTGGACAACCATCCATGTTCAACACGGATGTCATCCTGAAGGAGTTCCTCCGGGCTGGGAAGAGCATTGAGGATGCACGGGCAGGAGGTCCGAGTGGGTGCGTCACGATAAGCGCCTTCGGGAAGGAGAGCTGCAGTCTCACGGGGTACTGCAACTGGCCCAAGATACTGGAGATCACCCTCAGCAACGGTGTTGATCCCCGAACAGGTAAGCAGGTTGGACTTCAGACTGGTGATCCTCGCGACTTCAAGACCTATCACGAGCTCTTTGATGCGTACCGAAAGCAGCTTGACTATTTCATCAACATCAAGATCAAGGGCAACAACATCATAGAACGCCTCTATGCCGAGCACATGCCTGTCCCATTCATGTCACTCCTGTTCGACGACTGTATTGCCAGAGGACGCGACTACCACAACGGGGGGCCAAGGTACAACTCCACATACATCCAAGGCGTCGGCATGGGCACCATCACCGACTCGCTCTCTGCCGTGCGACATCATGTGTTCGAGAAGAAGAGCTTCACCATGTCCGAGCTTCTTGACGGACTCCAGCACAACTTCGAGGACAAGGAGGTCATGCGGATGACCCTCCTGAACAAGAGCCCAAGATACGGCAACGACGATGAGGCTGCTGACAGTATAGCCAGGGATGTCTTTGACGCATACTTCTATTCGATTGATGGGCGACCCAACACAAAGGGTGGAGAGTACAGAGTGAACCTCCTTCCTACCACCGTGCACATCTACTTCGGCCAGGTCACTGGAGCCACACCAAATGGTAGGAGGGCCGGGGCGCCGCTCTCCGACGGAATCTCTCCGAGTCATGGCGCTGACACCTCAGGGCCCACCGCAGTGATAAAGTCGGTCTCAAAGATTGACCATTCGAGAACCGGCGGGACCCTCCTGAATCAGAAGTTCATGCCTGATGTCTTGGCTGATAGCGAGGGACGCGAGAGGCTGGCCTCATTAGTGCGCTCCTATTTCGAGTTGGGTGGCCATCATATCCAGTTCAATGTGGTGAGTGCAGAGACCCTACGGGAGGCTCAGGCGCATCCTGAACAACACAGGAGCCTGATCGTACGTGTCGCGGGTTACAGTGACTATTTCGTGAATATCGGCAGGGACCTCCAGAACGAGATTATTGCCAGAACTGAGCATCAAGGTCTGTAGGGAAGGTTTTATAAAATCAGCCAAACTTGCCCGGCCTTGTAGTACGAATAGCCTAGTGGTGACTATTCATCCTTACGACGATTTTCATACCACGACGGCTGCAAAACTACAAGGTGACATAGAATGGCACACAGAAAGAAGAATGCCCCCCGTCGAGGAAGTCTTGCTTATCTTCCACGAGGAAGGGCATCAAAGTTCGTACCCAGGATCAAGAACTGGCCAGCCTATGAGGACAGTACACCCAAGCTCCTAGGCTTCATCGGGTACAAGGCGGGAATGACGCACGCGGTCATCACGGAGGACAATCCCAACAGCCCGTTCAAGGGACAGGAGAAGGTCATCCCAGTGACAGTGGTCGACACGCCTCCTGTGAGACCCTTTTCGGTTCGTGGATATGAGGCAACTCCGTACGGTCTGAAGCTGACCTCAGAAGTAATGGCTGAGAGCCTGTCCGAAGACCTCAAGAAGACACTACCATTGCCGAAGGATTACGACCATGCAGCCAAGCTAAAGGAGTTCGAGTCAAAGCTCGATTCCTTCGTTGAGGTCCGGATGCTAGTGCATACGCAGCCTAGGCTTGCAGGAGTCTCCAAGAAGAAGCCTGATGTTTCCGAGTACAAGGTTGGTGCACCAAGTGCAGCAGAAGCCTTCGAGTACGCCAAGAGCATTCTCGGCACAGACGTGAGAGTTGCTGACATTCTGAATGAGGGAATACTCGTAGACTCGATTGCCGTGACGAAGGGTCATGGCTTCCAGGGCCCTGTCCGCAGATGGGGCATCAGAATTCTGCAGCACAAGTCACGCAAGACGAAGCGTGGCGTTGGCTGTATAGGCCCCTGGTCCCCGACGAACATAAGGTACACCGTTCCCCGTCCTGGTCAGACTGGCTTTCATACCCGGACTAGCTTCAACAACAAGATTGTGAAGATGGGAGAACGAGGTGAAGAAATCACGCCATCTGGTGGCTTTGTCAACTACGGCGTCATCAGAGGCGACTATCTAATGCTACATGGGTCCATCCCGGGTACAGTGAAGAGACCCGTGCGATTGAGACTCGCCATCCGCCCCAAGAAGGGACACGTGGATGCTCCGGTGCAGGTGAGCTACATCAGCACCTCATCCAAACAGTAGGAGGCTAAGTGTAAATGACAACTGTGAAAGCATTCTCACTGGCCGGAAAGACCCTGAAAGAGCGGATCGATCTTCCGAGCCACTTTGACACTCCCTATCGACCTGATGTCATCAAGCGAGCTGTTCTTGCAGTTCAGTCCCGTCAGCGTCAGCCTCATGGCGTAGACGAGCTGGCTGGAAAACGAAACACCGCGATGAGCTGGCAGACTGGGCATGGTAGGTCAAGGATGCCTCGTATCAAGGGCAGCGGTACTGGCGCAGCTAACAAGGCTGGCTTTGCCCCCGGAACTATCGGAGGCCGAGTTGCTCATCCTCCCGAGTCCAGAAAGGTCATCATCGAGAGGATAAACACCAAGGAGAACCGTCTGGCAATCCGGTCGGCCATAGCGGCCACGGCAAGCGAGCGATATGTGAAGGCAAGGGGCCACAAGATTGACGGAGTCCCGCAGATTCCATTGATAGTCACTGACAAGCTGGAGTCTGTAGAAACCACCAAGGAAGCAACCGAGGCTTTTCTTGCACTTGGACTTGGAGATGATCTCCTCCGTGCGAGTGACGGGCGGTCTGTCCGTGCTGGCAAGGGGAAGATGCGCGGTCGTAAGATGAAGACTCCCAAGAGTCTCCTCGTCGTTGTCGGTACCGACTCGGGAATCGGCAGGGCGGCGAGGAACATTCCTGGAGTTGATGTCACAGAGGTTCATGCACTGAATGCAGAGCTTCTGGCGCCGGGCACCCATGCGGGTCGGCTCGTTGTCTGGACACGTTCTGCTCTTGAACGTCTTGAGAAGGAGGCGTTGTTCACATGAGGGACCCCAACGAGATCATCATCCGCCCAGTTGTGACTGAGGCGAGCCTAGAGGCTGTGGACGGAGAGAACAAGCTCATCTTCTACGTGGTTCGTGATGCGAACAAGAACACGGTCAAGTGGGCTGTGGAATCCCTCTACGAGGTTGTCGTGGAGAAGGTAAACACGCTCATAATGCCTGATGGAAGAAAGAAGGCATTCGTGAAACTGGCACCAGAGTACAGTGCCGCAGAGGTTGCGACCAACCTCGGGATATTCTGAGGAGGCATCAAGATGGGTAGAAGAGTGCTTGTACAGCGAAAGGGTCGAGGAACTACTCAGTGGAGGTCTCCCAGCCACAAGAAGATAGCTCCGGCTAGACATCCCAAGTGGGCTCCAGACAAGACCTACGTAGGAACTGTGGTTGATCTGCTTCACGAGGCTGGTCGAGGAGCACCTCTTGCGGTCGTCAAGTATGACGGTGAAGTCCAGAGCCACTACATGGTGGCTCCTGAAGGTGTCTATGTGGGCCAGGTGATAGAGTGCGGCGAGGAGGCCACACTAGCCAATGGGAACACGCTCATTCTGGAGCACATTCCTGAAGGTACCCCAGTCTATAACATAGAAGGGAGTCCTGGTGACGGCGGTAAGTACGTCAAGTCATCGGGTCTTGCTGCAACCATTGTGTCGATTGACAAGACCAAGGCCATGGTGCGCCTTCCCAGCGGAAGGCAGAAGGCCTTCAGTCCACGGTGCCGAGCAACCATCGGCATAGTGTCAGGTGGCGGCCGGTCCGAGAAGCCTCTCCTGAAGGCTGGGACAGTATACCATCACACTCGTGTGAAGGCACGCAAGTGGCCAGTGGTCAGAGGCGCTGCGATGAACGCAGCATCACACCCCCACGGTGGCGGTTCCCACCAGTCACCTGGTCGTCCCAGTACAGTGAGCAGAAATGCTCCTCCTGGTCGTAAGGTCGGCAACATTGCAGCCAGACGAACCGGACGCAAGAAGTAATCTGAAGTCAGAAGAGAGCTTGCTCTCTTCTCTTCATCTCTTTTCATTCCACTTATTCTCTCAGAATCTCCTTCGTTTCTTTGAGATCAGAGTATATTCTCCAGAAGGAAACCAGTCCGTTTCTAACCTCCGCAATCCAGAGGACGGTCTCTAGTACCTCGATCTTTGGGTCAAGGTGCGAGCCAGTTGTCTTGCCGATAATCGCTACTCCATCACCACTAAGGAGTACTTGTTTCACGTGAATACGATACTCGGGAAACTCTGTGAAGTAGCTCTCCCAGCCATCCCTACCCACAAACCTGTCTCCCGCCATGTCTACGAAAGT
>JAEOUG010000050.1 GCA_016839445.1 Candidatus Thorarchaeota archaeon | reverse complement strand
TGTGACCAATTGAAGCTTGTCCAGAGCATTGTCGAGAGAGCGCATGTACCGCCGACCGCCGACCTCTCTAGGTGCATCTCCCTGTTCTTCCTTCTTCTCCTTGACCAGTTGGGAGAGATCAATCCTGAAGTTGGTGACCTCGCTGCTGACGACCTTATTGTTGGGAACAAGCTCCGTGGTCTCGTCAGCTAAGAGCATACGGGTGTAGTTCAGTGTGATTTCGCGCACGATGCCTTCGATATTGCCTATTCTTACGTAGTCGCCGACCCTGAATGGCCTGGCAACCAACACATAGAGTCCACTGACGATGTTGCCTATTGCTTGGGAGAAGGCTAGGCCAATAGCAGTGCCAAAGATGGTGCTAATCGATAGGACTGTCGCCAAAGAGGTTTCGAATTGGCCAATCACGATTAGGACTGCGATGATGAAGAAGAGCAGTCTGAGTATCAGGGTGATTCCCGTGGCGGCCTCAGGACCCATTCCCACGTTCTTGAGAGACTTCCTAGTGAGTCTGGTGACAATGAAGTAGAGAACCATGAGGAACAGCAAGGTGGCAACTAGGATGATGTACGGAAAGAGGGCCGAGATATAGAACTGAATCCAGCCAATTGGGTCTACGAAGAAATCAGGAGGCGTCTGCATTGTGACATCAAGCCTGTTCTCGGAATGCCCAGTATATGAATCGTTGGATGAATCCGTAAGAGACTGTTGCGTTGGTCATTCTTATTAGCGGAGTCTGCTCTTTTGAGGCTGGCGAGAATAGAGATGCGTTTGGAGGGACCAATTGGCTGGTTGGTGATTGCCGTGAGCGCTCTTCTCGTATTGCTCATTCCAACAGCTCTTGTGTTCACCACCTCTGGATGGTTCTTCTACAGCTGTCTTCTCGGAATGGCGTTCGACGCATCGCATGGGGGCCTCCCTATGGCTCCAGGCGCAAGAGCTTGGCTTGGAGTGGTGTTGGCCCTCATACCTGGTGTTCTCTTCGCTCGGGAAACCCAGGTTCGTCGGCTCACAAGACCGATTGGTAGGCTTGCAGTCTTCATGATGCTCCTGACCTTCCTAATGCCTCTGTCTCTGTCCTGGCCCCGTTCGTCCTTCCGGGTGATTCCGGGCACAAGTGTCGATCTGTACTTCATCTCCTCGAGTATCCTGCCGGCCACAGCGTTGCTCATCCTTCTCCCAGTACTCATTCGGGAGGCCCGGATTCTGTCTGGAATTCGGAACTGGCCTCTGACCAATGAGTTGGAGGACGATTTGGAGGCGCCAGTCCACTATAGGCGCAATCTGATTCTGGTGTTGCTCTTCTGGCTCGTGATCCTGGCCGGCCCACTGACCTATGGCCTCGCCTTCCTAGGGTCCACCCTTCCCATGGTCTTCTTGCTTGGGCTTTACTACAACTTCCAGATTATCTCCACGGATGTCTTTACTGATCCGAGCCTTGGAATCACAATGGTGATGAATGGACCGTCTCAGTTCATCGTGGTTCTTCTTCTGAGTTCTGTGCGACTGATATTCGTCAGAGACGTATTCTCATTCTTCTGGGGCCCAGTGAGTGTTAGACGGCTCATCACCATCGGGTTCCTGGGCGAGATGCTACCATTCATCACGATCTACCTGTTGCCGCTCTTATTGTCGGGTGTGTCTGCTGCAGGACTTGCATTCCCGTTTCCCCTCACGCCATTGTTCGGTTTCATCTTTCTCAGATTGTTCAAACCTGTGTCAGAAGATTCCAAGGCTGACGCCCCCCTGATTGGGAAGGAGCAACACACGTTTCGAGAATCTCCTCCTGCCCCCGACACTGTCCAAGTGCCCCTAGCGTATCTACTGAGATCGAAGTTGGCAGCTGTTGTGAAGCGAGAACGAAGACACGCCCAAAGTCAATCCTGAGAGTCAAACACCAGCGTCTTCACGACAACGGGCACTACTACATCCTCTATTATCGGTGAGCCAATGTCTATGAAGTCGCCTTCACTAAGGCTGATCTCATCGATGGATAGAATCTCGTTGGTCACGCCGGTTTCTCTTCTCATAATGTTCCCGACGCTGTTCCCGACATCTGAGTCAAAACACATCATGATTGGCCTGCCGCTCTTCACAGTATTCGGAAGGGCAGACACAACACCTCTGGCAAACTCAGTGAGCTTCTCGTAGGATGGACGCACTGCGTCGTTGAATGCCAGTATGAGTGGGTCTTCGCCTTCCTTCAGGTCGAATCTTGTGAGTGCAGACTCAATTGCCTCCCGCACTTCCTCTCTTGAGTTCTTGCCGCGAGTCACTAGAGGAGTAACCACGGGCAGATTCCTGACGGGATACTCGAGACCGGACGAAAGGAATGTCGTTGAACCACTGACTTGAAGACTGAAGTGTCCGGCCCCAATCACTGTGGCCCTAATCCTATGCTCAGGCGTTCCTAAGGGAAGCTTCAACAGATTGGACCTCTTCTTCAGTTCCTCTGCCAGATGTGCACCCATGTCGTTGAACCGCCTGCTCTCAACGCCATAGAAGTACTCGGCTACTCCCCCTGAGAATGTTATCCTGTCGGGTCTTTCTGCGCAGATCAGAGGCTTGGCCATCATCAGCATGGATGTTATCTCAGTGGAGTTCTCACCCCGGATTGCTTCGACAAGCGAGTCTGCTAGTGCTCCAGCTAAGAGGGATTTGGTCGATTCATCTACTACGTCTCCCACCTTCAGCTCTATGCCGAGATGGGCTGCTAGCTTCCTTCCCGTTTCCTCAAGTCGCACAATCCTGTCCTCTTCGTCGAAGGCAAGCAAACGCCCTCCTACGTTGACGGCTGTGGTGGCAATCACGTGGCCGTCCTTACACACGGCGATATTAGATGAGCCTCCGCCTATGTCTATGTTCATCACGACCAGGCCAGTTTCTGCTGACATAGAGACCGCACCAGAGCCATATGCTGCTAGCACCGACTCGAAGTTGGGCCCTGCAGTGGCGGCTACAAATCTCCCTGCCTCTCCTGCAAGAGCGCTGACAATCCACTCTGCATTCTCTTTCTTGGCGCTCTCGCCCGTAATGATGACCGCTCCTGTATCAACATCTGATATCTCCATGCCCGCATGGCGATAGTCTTCGAGTAGCATGTCACGAAGTGCCTCGAAGTCGATGGTCTTTGGGTCCTTGAAGGGCGTGAGGTGGATTGGCCCTGAGTGCAGCACCTCCCTCTCTACAATGTGAAACTTCTCAGTTCGGCTCTGCATGTCCTTCTCAAGCACGATTCTGCTGAAGACGATGTGTGAAGTCGATGAGCCTATGTCAACACCGACGCTTGTGAGTTCGCGTCTGTCTGTCTTGATGACCATAGTGATGCCGCCAGAATCTGACCGGGCGCATAGCCCGGGGGCTTTTAGGCTTTCCATTAGGGCTTGTCTACTGGGTATGCCTTCTTGCAGGAGCTTCGTATTATCGAAGTCTTCATAATCACGGCGAGATAACCATTTTCCGATTGACATGGACGTTATCAAAGCGATTCGAGAGCGTCGGAGTATCAGGAAGTACAAGTCCGACGCAGTTCGTGACGAAGACCTGCACGTGATTCTTCAAGCGGGTAGGTGGGCCCCCTCTGCATCCAACAAACAGCCCTGGCACTTCATCGTGGTGAGGGATCCAGAGCGGAGAAAGAATCTGGCCGAGGCTCACGCGTACGGGCGCTTCATGGCCGAGTCACCGGCAGTCATTGTGGTGCTTGGCGACTCCTCGAAGCATCCCAAGTACTACCTTGCAGACCCACACAATGCCGTGCAGAACATGCTCCTAGCAGCATACTCTCTAGGCTTGGGAACATGTTGGATGGGGGTCAGAGACACTGACATCGAGCCAGCTTTCAGGGAGATACTGGGAATTCCTGAAGACCTGAGAGTCATCTGCTGCGTGTCCGTTGGATTTCCCGACCAGAAACGTGAGAGCACGCGAAGAGACTTCAAGGAAATCGTCTCATGGGAGCGATACGGGACTCAGAGTGAGTGAGATGGTTTCTTTGCCTGGCAGCACGAATCTCTCAGAACTTCTCGCAGGAATGAATCCTGTCCTTGATACGGAGAGATGGGTGTTCTGTGCATTGGTGGAAGGTTCATTGAGATTCGAGTCGTTCGGCCCATTGCTCCAATTCCATGAGGATGAGGGGTTGACGATTATCTTGAAGAAGGAGCAGGCAGACTCTGCCAGTCTGGAGTACTCGGGGGTCTGGTCGCGGATCACTCTTACTGTGCATTCCAGTCTTGAGGCCGTGGGTCTACTAGCCGCTGTCACGCGAGTGCTGGCGGATGCTTCCGTGCCCTGCAATGTCGTGTCGGCGTACTACCATGATCACCTGTTCGTTCCAGAAAGCCTCGCCGATCGTGCCCTCAAGACTCTGGAGAGGCTGATCCAGCAGAATACAGCTAAGTGCTAATGACTACTTTGTCGGCTCTCTTTCCAGACATGAACTCAATGTCGATGCGCCCAATGCCAACTCTCACAAGCGACTTCTCGTTGATCTGTTCTCTGATCACCTTCTCAGGATCTGGCTCTAGAGAGTGTATCATCACACGAAGTGCGTGTTCCTTCTCCGCAAGGTCCTCTACCATCCTGAAGAGTCCCATGAACTGCACTGTCTCATACAGATGATCACATGCTCCTTCTACATACCCCTTGTCTCGAAGGGCCTGCCCCCAGACTCTGTTGTTTGCTCTAAGGATGTCTAGCTTCTTTCCTTCGGTGGCACAGTGGAAATAGATGCAGTCCCTTTCGGAATCATAGCCGTGACTTAATGTGGCGAGATAGGGCTGATCATCGCTACACATCGCCACGGTCACATACTGAGTAGACTGAAGAATCTCCAGCATTTCCTCCCTGCTCTTGATTTCCTTCTCCTTTCTTCGCATGCCACGCATTGCGTACACCACCTAGCACAATCAGAGAACCGCGATATATCGGTATGCGAGCATTGAAAGAGAATCCTTTTGAACCTCGACAGCGTGTCAGCCGGTCATGGTAGACCTCCAG
>JAEOUG010000049.1 GCA_016839445.1 Candidatus Thorarchaeota archaeon | reverse complement strand
GCCTCATGGCTCGATGAACCGGGCTGGGACGGGATTTGGAATGTGCCCACAAGTCCTGAAGAAGAGGGTTGGATTTCGTTGGTTCAGTCTGAGATGAACCCCGTTGGAACATATCCCCAGACACTTGAGATAGTCGACACAATGGGCAACACACTCTTTGTCGAATTCTCCATCATTGTCGAGGATACAAGATCGCCAGAGTGGCTGGTCGAGCCTGAGGACTTGACCATCAACTATGGTGACTTCGAGTTTGGGTTCAGCGTCTGGGATGCGTCTGGTGTTTCTACCAGCTGGATTAGCGATACAGCAAACTTCGTTCTGGGCGCAGATACCATCTCCACTGCATATCCTCTGGACCTGGGAGAGTACCCACTCGCGATGGAATTCCAGGACCCATACGGTAACGTGCTGACAAAGGAAATCACTATCTATGTCCAGGACCTGACTGCACCTGAGTGGGTTGAAGAGCCCATCTCGATGTACTTGCTTGAGTTTGGCGATACACTATCGGTCCACTTCGAGGTATGTGACTACTCAGAGCTAGGTGCGGTGACAGTATCTGATACAGTCAACTTCGAAGTCGTTGGCCTAATGGTCACAACTGGGGCTGACTGGATCTACGCGGAGGGATTCTTGAACAGCATGGGAATGCTCCCCGTGGGAGAGTACTCTTTCGAATTGCAGATAGCGGACTTGTACGGCAACATCCTGTCGACTGCGATTGTCGTCGTTGTACAGGATACAACTGCGCCTGTTCCTGTGGTCAATGTCCAACATGATGTTACCTACACTCGCGCGTCTCAAGTTGTAGGGAGTGTGCGTATAGAGGACTTGTCCGAAGTCTCATACGTCCGTATCTATGAGTCAGAGGTGGGACTAAACGGTCTCTACCTTTCGGACATTGCTCGCTACACTTACATCACTTCGACAGCGACAATCAACATACTCGAGTGCTCAATAGTGACATCGTCATCTCTGGAACCCGGTGAGCATTGGTTCACGCTTGAGTGTCAGGACATACATGGCAACACGTGGCTTGAGGAAGTCTACATCAGATGCATGCGACAGCTCGAACTGGAACTGATAGGCGACTTCGACTACCTCGAGAAAGAGACCATTCCAGTAACAATCGCAGTCTTTCTTGGCTGCCCAGAGACCAACGAGCCTATCGTTGGCGCGACAGTCTACCTTACAATCATCAACCAGGACCTTGATCTCATAGTGTCCGCGGAGCTCGTCGACTATGGTTTTGGCTGGTATGGGTGGACCTCAGATGACACCATTGCCAACCTGAAGACAGTCTTCACTAAGGGGATCTACACGGTCGGCGCGCATGTCAGTGCAAGTTACACAGACTTCTACTGGGAGGCGTCTGACTTGATGGAGTTCCATATCGACCCGCCTGGGGCAAGCGAGCCAGATTCACTGCTTGTCATCTCAATCGGGGGACTTGGTGGCCTGCTCTTTCTCGAGCTAGCTCTGGGAGGTCTGTACCTGCGGAAGCGAAGAGCGACATGAAACAGGAATAGCGTCTGTAGGGATGGTTTCCTGTCAAGGCGGCCATCCCTACCCAGTTTTCTTTTGCGGAGGCCAAATGAAGACGCAGTCAATATGCAATGTGCTTTGAGGCACGCAGATGAATCGGAAGATTTCACCGAGATTTGATCACTACTCCCTCACTCTTGCCTTTCAGGACAGCTGTGCATCGAGTGTGTCTGTGAAAGCAAGTGCCATTTGCCTGTTTCTTCTGTAGGTACCTTTAACACTGCATCCGGTTGTGACCAAACGAGTAGTTCCCAATGGATGAGATTGTTGTCTGGAGCGAGACCAAGAGCGGGGGCAAGGTTGTTGAGCGGTTCGAGCCCGACGCCACACAGGTTGATCTTAGTGACCGGCGGATTTTCTCGACCGACCTTGGGCCCGTCAGCGAGTTGAAGGCCTTGGAAGTGCTCACTATCTCTGGAAACGAGCTGCCCACACTTGATCTTTCGCCACTTGCGGAGTGCACGAGCCTGCTGGAAGTGTCCCTCGGCAGCAACAAACTGGAACGAATAGACCTTGGCCCCCTCGCAACCTGCAAGGACCTGATGTACCTAGACCTCTCATTTAATGACCTAGCGAGGATAGACTTAGAGCCCCTAGGGGCCTGTCCGAACCTACAGACCCTGCACCTCTACGAGAACAGATTGGCCTCGATTGACCTCAGTCCACTCAAGAACTGCAAAAGGCTCAGCAACCTCTCTCTGAAGCTCAATGACCTCTCAGAGGTGGACATTAACCCTCTGTTCTCCTGCTCGCGCCTGAAGCAGCTATCCTTTGATAGCGACGCGGATCTGAAGGCTAGCAAGAAGATGGATACCGACAAGATGCCCCCTGCCCTGAATGTTCTCCGGGGTATGATTGAGTGGCAGTGAATCCAAGCTTCACTCAAATACGTCTGGGCACAATGAGAAGGAGTCTATCAACTGGGAGTATGAGACTCAATGCCGCTGTTCGAAGAGGCTGGGATGACACGCGACTTCTTCCTGATGCTTCAGGCAGGCATAGTTTTCTACTCCGTTCTGTTCTGTGTCATGTTCTTCGGTCGATGGTTCAAGGACAAGTACAAGAAGCGTGTTGATATTCGCCTTGCCTGGTCGGTATTCTTTCTTGGGTTGTCCATCAACTCAGTAGCGTTCATCATCTCTGACTTCTGGATGACCACTGAGCCCCAGAACACGGCGTTCGTCTCAGTGGGATATATCGCACTAATGCTAGCTATCACTGCGTTCTTCGGGGCGATGGAACTCGTTCTCCCGTACAAGACATATCATCTGCTGACTCTCATCGGGGTGGTTTCAACCTTCTTGCCCCTCTTCATACCAAGGGCTTTCTTCGAAGTACTGGCTCTCTTCGAGTCCATCCTCGCCCTGATTGGGATTGCGTTATTCCTGCGCTACACCTGGAGTAGTACTGCTGGAGATGTTCGCAGAAGCCTACAGTGGGTTGTCGTCGGATTCCTCATGGGCTGGGTCGGATTCATCGGGCGCTCAGAGACCGGGTATTCGCTCGGTGAACCCGCGTACACCCTGAGCCTTCTTCTGCTCAATGCTGGAATCCTCGTCTTTGGATATCATCTCTCCAACTCTCCAGCATTGGATGAGCTTGATTGGAACCAGCAGATCCTTGAGTTGTATGTGATACAGGTTGGTGGCATTCTTGCCTGGCATCATCAGTTTGTGCAGAATCGAGATGTTGACCAAGTCATGACGGCAGCGGGCATCTCTGGTGTGCAGTCTCTTTTTCAAGAGATAACCAGCAGTGAGAGGGGTCTCAACATAGTTTCAATCGGGGAGTACGATATCCTGTTTGCCCATGGAACCACCTTCACCTGTGTGTTGATTGCGAGGAAGCCGTACAAGGTTCTTCTCGAGAAGGTCCAGGAGTTCACCACTCGCTTCGAGTACGAGTTTGGCACGGTTCTACAGCACTTCGAGGGTAGCCTGCAGGAGTTCCAGTCCGCTGAGGAGCTGGTTCAGGCAGTCTTCTAGCACGTTCCTCGGCTCACTTCCAGCCTGCAACGTAGGTCGGGCTCTTAGGACTCTCATGCAAGCTCAGGCGTGTTGGTCTCTCCCCCTGAATGAACCGATTGGCTCTACTACTTGCTCTTCTGAAGGGTTTCTAGGATAGAGTCCATGGCAGAGTCTCGCATCTCCGAGACCTCCTTGGCCTTCTTGATGAGGCTCTCGTAAAGCTCTACATCTGATATGATGGCGTTCTCTACGTAGGCTGCCACCGCTTCGGATCTGCTGTTGAACACATTGAGTGTTACCAGCGCGTCGATGGCCTCCACAATCCGTTCGCTTAGGCGGGTCATGACGTGGACTTCTCTCTTGCTTGTGTCGAACTCGGTCTCTGCGCTCTTTCCCATGATCTGCTCGCGCAGGGTCTCTCGGGTCGTGCTCTGCTTCCTTTCCTTCGACATGTCTTAGTCCTCAGTTCTGCATCTTTTGCCTAATCTTCTCCATCTTAATGGTCTATTTATAACAGACGATATGCTTATATCAATGTAACTATATGACACGTAATATCATTGGACGTAATCCAATGAGGAGGAAACGAGATGAACAAACGAAGAAGCTTGGTACTAATCGGCGTGGTGGGGCTCATCTTGGCCCTAACCGTTCCTGCGGAGGTCGTCTCACAGACCCAGACATTTGACTGGTCCGAGGATTTCGATGACGGGAACTACGATGGTTGGAATATCACTATGGGAGAGTTTGTTGTCACTGATGGGAAACTGACATCGACAGGGTTGGCTCCCGGGCCGTCATTTCCTGTGATCCTTCATCCGAGCAATGCAACATTCGGGAACTGGACCTTCGATGTTGAGCTCGGTGTTGACCCGGAGTACGCCAGTCACGTCATGATCAACTTCATGAGAGATGGTTACTCAGCTGATGCCTGGGACGGGATACACATGGAGTTCCTCGGTTCATGGATGCTGTGTAGAGGCCTCACTGTGTACGACACCTTCTCGGCAGTGAAGGAATGGGAACACCACTTCAGAATCCAGAGGACGCGAGATGACCCAAATCACATCAAGGTGTACCACAATGGGACCCTCGCACTGAACACACTGATGCTTGTGCCTTATCTGGACAATGCCTCCTTCTACTTCAGTTTTGCCGGGACTGGAGGCGCAACGATTGACAACATCAATGTTGAATACGAACCGCCGCTCCCAGACGAAACCACTACATCTACTACTGACACAAGCAGTACTGACACAACCAGCACTGGTACAAGCAGCACCGGAGAAGGAACCGGCGGCGGTGACTCCACGA
Organism: Candidatus Thorarchaeota archaeon; assembly: GCA_016839445.1. Lineage (GTDB taxonomy): Archaea > Asgardarchaeota > Thorarchaeia > Thorarchaeales > Thorarchaeaceae > SMTZ1-45. The sequence goes on along the minus strand of JAEOUG010000049.1, from coordinate 37,452 downwards.
TGATACTACTCATCGCAGGTGGCGGCGCAGCGGCCGTGATTGTGATTGTGATCATCATCAAGATGCGGTCGTAGCCTTCTCAGCTTCACTCCGATTTGCGTCAGTGCAGCCGGACTGCACTGATGCATTGCTCTTTTTCCAACAACCTCACTCTCGGAAGCCTTAAATCATGGTAATTACATGACATGTAATATTCTTTAGGTATTATCCTAAAGAGAATGGAGGAAACGAGATGGAGAGAAGAAGAACAATACTGGCTGCGATCTCAGTCTGCATCGTGGCAAGTCTATTGCTCGCTGGTCCGGCGGTCATGGCCCGACCGCATCGTGGGTTGTTCATAGTGGCACCCTCTGGTGACGTGTCTGGAGTCACGGACACGGCCAATATTCAGCAAGCACTGGACGACGCTATCGCGGCAGGAGGAGGGAGCACAGTATTACTGGAGGAAGGTGATTACTACATCTGCGAAACGATTGCAGGAGTCAATTTCGATGGGACTTTCAGGGGTGTTGGAAAGGGCCTGACAGTTCTGCACAGCATAGAGAACTTCCCTGCACAAGACACGGGCGACCTTGGCGCCGCAAATCCTCGAATGCTGATGTTCTATCAGGATGAGGACTCAACAAGCACTCGTCGGCATCCATACAAGATTCAGCTTCGAGATTTCACTATCAAAGTGGAGTATCCGACTGAAGTGTGGCTGCCAGAGTACGGTGGCTTCAGGGCAATGAACACCATCGATATCACTGGCGTAATAGGTGATGAATGGGACCCGGAGACAATATCCTACTTCGATGTGACTGCCAAGAACCTTGAGTTCTTGGGAGATGCTGGTGAGGAATATGACCCCTTCGGCGTCAGCATTCAGAATTGTCTGTTCATTCAGGGACAAATCAATCCCAACACTTTCGCAAATGAGAAGATCAGTGGGAAGTATCGGATTGAGGACTGTTACTTCGAGAATAGCCTTGGCTCAAGCGTTGTGCCAGGCCAGAGCGTGGATTCGCACATTCGGATTGTGCGAAACACGTATGTGAATGTCCATATTGGTCCTGAAATGTATGACCTCTACAACTCACGAGCAGAGGTGGCATTCAACGACATCTCAATCATAGATGGCGGTTGGTACGGTGTCTATGTGGCCAATGGATGGTCCGGTTCCAGCATAGAACCGGGTCGGGCATATATCCATCACAATCATATCGAAGTGCCTGCCTACGGAAATGGGATCTGGATTGACGACTTCCTTGCCGTGCCGGGAGAGGTTGAGGGAGTGTCTGTCTTTGCCTACCACAATGACATTGTTCTGGACGGCGCTTTCTCATGGGGCATCGTCGGCAACGGTGCCCAAGATGTGTGGCTAGTCCGCAATACCATCAGTGGAAGTGGAGAGGCAGGTATTCTGGCGGGCATCATGGGAGACCTGGCAACTGGATGGACACTAGTCTTGAATGACGTTTCTGACTTAGAAGCGGATGTTGCCGCAATCTGGCTGGGCTCTGGAACATCTGGCTGGTGGGTTCTCCAGAGAGGTGACGGCAACACAGTCCTCGACGAGGGCACAGACAACTGGCTGCTCCTCCTCACGTAGTTCGAGCGAGTAGGACGAGATCGGACAACACAAACGGCTGGGGCACTTCTGTTGTAGGAGCGGAACGCCCCAGCCAACCTGTTTTTCTCTGGCGCTGATTTGACGATTTGTAAGAGATATAAGGTGCGAAGCCAATCGAAATCGGCTTGGCCGTAGTGATACTCCTCGGAGGTGGGTTTGCTCAAGGCCACTTGAACGTGCATCAGAAGACAACAGAACGAATAACTGGTGATTGCGATGAAAGAGCTAGGATCCATAGCAAAGGACTTCCCGTTCCTCGAAGAGGACGTTCGCAGAGAACTAGAGGTTACCATGGATGCCGCGTCGGACTACTGGAACTTCGGAGAACTCGTGGCGAGGAGGGCATCAAAAGCTGACTGCTCCCTGATGCTCGTGTTTCTTGCCCTGTACCATGTTTCGAGGCTCAAGAATGAGCAGGCTGCTGAGAGGGTCTACGATGCGCATCCCGAGCTTCCTCTCCCCATGCCCTTTGTCTATCCCGCTTCGGACCTATCGCGCGGCGGTCCTGAGATTGTCGAGGGGGCGATTGAGCACTTCCAGAGACCCTTGGCAACCTTCTACATGCTGATGAGACTCTATAGAGCAAGTGACTTCGGGAGCCCCGAAGAGACTCAGGCACAGGAGCGCATCAAGGCCTTTCTATCTGAGAACCCTGAATTCAGGCTGCACGGTGCAGACTTCCTTGGTCACACGGGCTATAGAGTGAGAGTAGAAGGCCGGCCCGATGAGGCTCTTGAGTTCCACCATCGGGCTCTTGAGTTAGCTAGAGAGTCGGATGATAGGTGGCACCAGGTGAGTCTTCTTACGCTCACTGCAGAGATAGAGGGCCAATACAAGACTGATGCTGGGCATTTCGAGAGGGCAAAACGACATCTCGGTGAGGCAAAGGAGATTGCTGAGTCAATCGGCGACCGAGCAGGTCTGGCCAACGTTTGGAGCACCCTATCGGTATACTCATCCTTCAGAGGCGAGGGAAGTGAGTTTGCGAGGTGTCAGATGGAATCAGCCAGGATCTTCGCTGAGCTGGGCTCGTTCACCGCAGAAACCGCCCTGAACCTATCCGCAGCATACGGGGCCATAGGCGACTTCGCAACCAGCCTGGAATGGGCAAGGCAAGCAGTCGACATTCGTGATGGGCCATACGAACACATGAATCTGGCCAGCGTCTACATGAATCTTGATGACCTTGCGAGTGCAGAGAAGTGGATGGAAAGTGCAAAGGAGCGCGTATTGCAGCAAGGTCTAGAGTATGCACTTGGTCGGTGGCACACATGCTCTGGAAAACTCGAGGAGCTGAAGGGAGACTTCGAGTCGGCAATGGAGAGCTACGAGAAGGGTCTTGAGATACATGAGCGCGGCACCAGGATGCTTCGTGTTAGGGACGCTCTTCACCAAATGGCCAGACTTGAGGTCAAGATGTTCAATCCCACGAAAGAGAATCGGCTAGACGAGCATGCAGGCCCTTATATGAAGCGGTATGAGGATAGTGTTTGGGAGGAAGACCTCCCAGGGCACGAAGCGAATCTTCTGTTGCTGAAGGCGGAGCTCAGGATGAAGCAGGGACGGCCTGAGGAGAGCCATGAGCTGATTGAATCAGTTCTTGAGCTTACTGACTGTCCAGCTATGGAGTGGATTCACTCAAAGGCCGCCGAAACAAGGGAAAAGTGGGTCAGAGAGGGCATCGTGCCCGTTCGAAGAAGCCGAACGTCGACACGGAGATGAGCGATGGGAGGTACTACCTGGTAACAGGTGGCTGCGATGAAAGCGCTAGGATCCATTTCAAAGGACTTCTCGTTCCTCGAAGAAGATGTACGTAGAGAACTAGAGGCCCTCATGGATGCCGCTTCTGATTACTGGGACTTTGGAGAACTCGTGGCGAGAAGGGCATCACAGGCTGATTGCGCCCCAATGCTTGTGTTTCTGGCCATGTATCATGTGTCGAGGCTAGATAATAGTGAGGCTGCAGAGCGGGTCTACGACTGCCACCCGGAGCTGCCGCTTCCGATGCCCTTCGTCTATCCTGATGGCGACTTGTCAAGAGGGGGCCCACAGATTGTCGAAGCTGCGATTGAGCACTTCCAGAATCCTCTGGCCTCTTTCTACATGTTGATGAGATTGTACAGGGCGTCTGAAAATGGAAGTCCTGAGGAGACTCAGGCACAGGATCGGATTAGAGCCCTCTTGCATGAACATCCCGAACTGAGAATGCATGAGGCAGACTTCCTTGGCTACACGGGATACAGAGTGAGAGTGGAGGGGAGACCTGAAGATGCTCTTGAGTATCACTATCGTGCTCTGGAGCTGGCACGAGAGTCCAACGACCTATGGCATCAAGCGAGTCTACTGACTCTCACTGCTGAAATAGAGGGTCAGTATAAGACCGACGCAGGGCACTTCAACAGAGCGAGGGAGCTTCTAGGTGAGGCTAGAAGTATCTGTGACTCAATAGGAGATCCCTCAGGGACTCTCTCGATTCTGCTGAATATGTCGGTCTACTCGGTCTTCCGTTGGGAGATTAACGAGGCCCTGAAATGCGCAATGGAGGCAGCAGAGATTGGCGCCCAGCTAGGTAGGGTGAACGCAAACAATGCCCTGAATCTTGCACACTTCCTATCTCTTACTGGCGATGGCAAGAGTGCTCTGGAGTGGGCGAAGCATGCGGTCAAACAGAGGAACGGGCCACATACGCACATGGCGATGGCTGTCGCTTTCATGGCTCTCGATGATGTTGACAACGCCCAGAAGTGGCTGGACAGCTCAAAAGAACTTGTCCTGCAGCAGGGTCTCGAGCCCGCGCTGGGCCAATGGCATCAGATGTATGGTAGGCTTGAGCAGCAGAGGGGTGATCTCGAGTCGGCCATGGAGAGCTACAAGAGGGCTCTGGACATCCACGAAAGATCCACGAGGATGGTTCGCTTCAGAAGCTGTCTGTTCGACATGGCGCGACTTGAGGTGGACCAATTCAATCCGACAAGGGAGAACCAGCTCGACGAGCATGCAGGACCCTTCATGCAACTCTACGAGGAGAGCATCGCAAACAAGGACCTCCCTGGCCATGAGGCGAATGTTCTCATGCTGAAGGCTGAGCTCAGAATGAAGCAGGGGCGCCACGAAGAGAGTGAGCGGCTCATTGAGTCTGTTATTGAAGCGACAGACTATCCCGCCCTTGAGTACCTCCACGTGCGAGCGACTGAAATCCGAGAGAGCTGGGCGAGAGAGGGCCTAGTCCCTGCGCGAAGCAGGCAAAGGACGAGAAATCGTTAGAGTTAAATCAATACAGAGGCCACTTGCTCCAACCTACTTACTCAAGGCGGGAACAGAACTCACAGAAAGGTATACTGCAATCCAGTTATCAAGGGTCGCTGAAGCGAGAGAGCTATCAAGAGTGGAATCTCGCCGTTTATCCTGTGTCATCCCTGCACACGTGAGTAGGTCAGACAAACAGTCGAAAGGAGTGTGGCAGAACTGAGTAATTACCCCACCAAAGATCCTGTGCTCGTGACATGTGGACTTCCCTATGCCAGCGGGCCGATGCACATAGGGCACCTTAGGACCTATGTCCCCGCCGATGTGTTCGTCAGACTCCTCAAGAAGATGGGAGTTGATGCCACCTTCGTGTGTGGGTCTGACACACACGGAACTCCGGTCCTCGTTGCAGCTGAGGCTGAGGGCCTCACTCCAAAGGAGACATATCAGAAGTATCACAAGATCCTCAAGGACACCTTTCCCAAGCTGAACATCTTCTTCGACAACTACGGAACTACTGACGACAAGGAAAACATCGAACGGACGACCCAGATTGTTACCACCCTCTTGGACAATGGACACATCTACCCGAAGGAGATTGAAACCCCCTTCTGTGATACATGTGGCCGTTCACAGCCTGATCGGTTTGTGCGAGGCACGTGTCCCTACTGCGGCGCTGATGCCCGAGGAGACGAATGTGACCAAGGATGTGGTAGATACATAGAACCTGGTCTCATCCTCGATCCTAGATGTGCCGTCTGTGGAAACCCAACCCGCCCGATAACAAGGACTCACTACTTCCTCAAGCTCAGCGCCTTTGAGAGCTTCGTAGAGAAGTTCCTCAATGAGGTTGACGGCACCAAGAACGCCAAGAACTTCGCCCTGGGCTGGGTGAAGGAGGGTCTCCGCGACTGGTGCATCACGAGAGACCTCGACTGGGGAGTGAGGTTCCCTGTTGATGAATCCTTGGTCCTATACGTCTGGGTAGATGCTCCCATCGGTTACATGAGCAGCACTGAGCAGTGGGCGAAGCGGATCGGGAAGCGGAATGAGTGGGAGAAGTACTGGAAGCCCGGTGATGGAAGGCTTGTGCACTTCATCGGTCTGGACATTGTACAGCACCACTGTATCTTCTGGCCTGCCATGCTGAAGGGCAGCGGCTACAACCTCCCCTTTGCCATTGTCGCCTCAGGGATGCTCAAGGTGGAGGGGCACAACTTCAGCAGAGGCAGAGGCTATGTGGTGTGGATTCTCAAGGACTACCTCGATAGAGGGCTGGACCCTGACTACCTTCGCTACTACATGGTCTCCTATACCTCCCAGACGAAGGATCTTGACTTCAGCTGGGATGCCTTCGCGGACAAGGTCAACATCGAGCTTGTCGGCACACTTGGCAACTTCATCTACAGAGGTCTCCACTTCGCCCACAAGAACTACGGAGAAATCCCTGAGGGCAAGCTGGACCCTGAGCTCAAGAAGGAGATAGAGGCCTCCCTGAAGACGATTGCCGAGGGAGTCAATGAGTACGAGCTGAAGAAGGTCGCTGATGAAGTGATGAGACTGGCTTCTGTGGGCAACAACTACTTCCAGTCGAACCAGCCTTGGAGCCTCGTCAAGACTGACAAGAAGAAGGCAGGGCAGGTGATCTTCAACGCTCTGGCTCTCTCAAAGGCCTTGGCAGTCCTGATTGAGCCGTTCATGCCAGGCGTTGCCGAGAAGGTCTGGGGGCAGCTTGGGTTCGAAGCGAAGACGGTCCATGATGTGCACTTCGAGGACGCTTTGAGTCCCCCAAAGGCAGGGACGAAGCTCAAGAAACCAAAGCCCGTCATCTCCAAGATTGAAGACGAACAGCTCGTGGAGCTAAGACGTATCATTAAAGAGAGAGTATTGGCCGCTGAGGCCAGGCAGAAAGGAGGCCCGAAACCGAAGATGACCCCGATAAAGGAAACAATTTCATACGAGGACTTCCAGAAGATTGATCTCAGAGCAGGAAAGATTCTGAAGTGCGAGAAGGTCGAAGGCAAGGACCGGCTACTCAAGATTGAAGTTGACATCGGCAGTGAGAAGCGGACCATGGCCACCGGCCTTGGACATCTATACAAGCCAGAGGAGCTACAGGGCCTGACGGCTCTCTTCCTCGTCAATCTTGAGCCCAAGAAGGTCGGCGGCATCGAAAGCAACGGCATGATTCTGGCCGTAGAGAAGGCCGGCAATCCGGGAGAATGGGTGCCCGTCCGACTGGATGGCGTGCCGCCCGGAAGCAAGGCTGCGTAGTGGACCAACGGCGAACGTGTCCCTTTGGGGTATCTCATCTGTCTTCCATCTTCGCTAATGTCGAGTCACAAAGGTTATATATATTAACTATTGTGAATTCAAAGGCGATTTGGAAACCTGCTTTTGAGATGAGCAACATGGCGATAGAAGGAAGAAGAGTGTATAAGACAGCGACTGGTTACGTGGCCTCTGGGATGAGGAAGCATCCATTCTTGACTGTGGGAGCTTTCATTCTCACTCTCGTATCAGCTCTGCTGACAGCTTGGCCATTCATTGTCATAGGCCAGGCTGTGGATGTCCTACGGACTCAAGGTGTGGGGTCTGAGTTTGTCGCCCAAGTATGGTTCATAATCCTGCTTGGATTCGCCTTTCTCGCATCTAACTTCGTGGCGGGAGCTGCCTGGGCAGCTGTCATATCGGGCTGGGAGCGCGATGCCAGACAGGAGCTGTTCGAGTCTCTGCAGGATCACAGTATGGCCTTTCATGACCAAGTGGACAGCAAGAGGCTCCTCTCTGTGTCAATGCAGGATCTGACCTGGATCCGGATCTCCCTGAACCCGGGACTGAGGATGACAGTGGGGTCCCTGGCAACCTACGGAATCACGACGGTAATACTGTGGAGCATGAGCCAGATTATTGGGCTCATCATGTTGGGGGGGCTTCCATTCTACCTGTACTTCTCATACCGGTATGCGAGTGTGGTGGAACCTGTGAGAAGGGCTCGTGCTGAGCGAATGGAGCGACTCACGTCTGTTTCACAAGAGGTCTTTCGCGGAATCGAAGTAGTACGAGCCTTTGGGTCTGAGAGTCGCGAGAAGGAGAAGTTCAGCTCGGTAAGCCGAAGCTATGCGGATTCCGTCGAACGAGAGGGCCGTCTGGCAGCATTCTTCTACCCTCAGCTAATCCTCATCCTTGTCACGACTGTAGCCTTCCTGAATGGAGCAAGTCTCGTTAGTGCAGGTTTCATCTCTGTCGGTGCACTGGTACAGATACTCTCTTTGCTTCTGGCGGCTGATGCTCAGAACTTCATGCTGCCTCGCAACCTACTGCTCATTCGTGGCTCCTTGGTGAACGCTCAACGGATAATCGACCTACTGAACTGGACCGACCCACTCGTGGATGCTCCAGAAGACAGAGCCGTCGATTGGACCGGTGACATCGTGTTCGATGACGTCAGCTTTCGCTACCCAAACGGCAGTGATTCCGCCAAGTACTCCCTGAAGAACGTCAGCTTTGTGATTCCAGGGGGCTCACGAGTTGCCCTGATTGGTGGACCAGGTGGTGGGAAGACCACTGTGCTGAAGCTACTTCTGCGGCTCTATGACCCCACCGTGGGACGTATCACGATTGGGGGGACTGACCTGCGGCACGTTCCTGCTTCAAGAATACGAGAAGCTGTAGGTCTGGTCGAGCAAGATATCTTCCTGTTCAAGAAGTCCGTCAGGGAGAACATCGCATATGGCTGCGAGGAGGCTTCTGATGAGTCTGTTCAAGAGGCGGCGAAGAGAGCACAGGCTGATGAGTTCATCATGGAGATGCCTGCTGGCTACAACACTCTTGTTGGCGAGAGAGGCATGACTCTAAGCGGCGGCCAGAGACAGCGCCTTGCTATCGCACGGGCTCTTCTGCACAATCCCAGCATTCTTCTCTTGGACGACTCCACAAGCGCAATCGACGCCAAGACGGAGTATCTGATGAGAAAGGCGATTGATGAGGCAACATCAAGCAGGACGAGCATAACAGTGACCCAACGGCTCAGAACCCTGATTGAATCCGATCTCGTCATAATCGTCGACAAGGGTGAGCTGGTCGCCATCGGGCCACATGACGAACTGCTCCGAACGTCGGCTCACTACAGGCTGATATTCGAAGGACTACCTGAGACACGGAAGATGCTTGAAGCCATTCCAATAACCGGAGGTGCAGTAGCATGAGCATGAGAGGCATGCCCCAAGATAAGCAGCGGAAGCGCCCTGTGGGGCTGCTTCTACGCAGAATGGGTGGATACTTCTCAGGCTTCAGGAGAATCATCATCTATGGTGCTATCATCTCCATCATCGCAAGCTCTGTTGACGCCGTCAGTCCTATCATCCTGTCCCAGGGCATCGATGTTGCCTTGGTAGGGAGCACTGGGCTGTCGGCGATTCTCTGGTTGACGCTCCTCTACTTCGGGCTCCGAGTCGCCTCATGGGTCGCTGGGTCTGTCTACACGAGAGTGATTGCCAAGGCCCAGGCTGGCTTCGTCCAGAGCGTCCAGCAGGATGTCTACGAACACCTCGTGGATGCCGACCTCGCCTATCACAAGGGCGAACAGAGTGGCAATGTCACCTCGAGAGTGACCTCAGATACGGATGCCCTCAGCACTGGAATTCAGGTCCTCATGGACACTGGCGGTCAGCTAGTTCTGCTAGTTGTGACCTTCCTCGTTCTCTGGTTCACATCGCCGGTTGTTGCCGCAACCGCCTTGATCACGCTCCCGGTTGTTCTAGTGATGACAGTCCTGTACGGCACGGTCGGACAGCGGACTATGCTTGCCACTCAAAGAGCATACGGAAGGGTGTCGGGACAGATCGCCGAGAATCTCAGTGGAATCCAAGTGGCAAAGACGTTCAATCGTGAAGATGAGACCTCAAGCGAGCTCTACAAGCTGAACAACGAAGCCTATCGTCACAATTTCAGACTCACTCTCTTCTTCACATTCCTGTTTCCAACTGTTCAAGCCACTGCAGTATTCATACTGGCTGCTGTCCTCTACGTTGGGGCTGGCCTGGCCACAGGTACCGCGGCGGTTCTAACAATAGGTGAGCTGTTCCTAGGAACAGTGCTTGTCCAGCGCTTCATGTTCCCGCTTCTAATAATGAGCCTCAATGGCGCTCAGGTGCAGGCATCTCTTGCGGCAATGGATAGGGTTTCAGATGTCATCGAGGCAAAGCCCTCCTTGACTGAAGCGGAGAATGCAGTCCCACTCAGTCCTCTGAGCGATGGAATCACGTTTGACCGAGTCAGCTTCTCATATGTCCCTGGCACTGTGGTGTTGGTAGACGTGAGCTTCGTGATTGAGCCAAGCACCACTGTTGCTATAGTTGGCGCGACGGGGGCAGGGAAGACAACAGTGGCCTCTCTCGTCAACCGCTTCTATGACCCACAGGAGGGCAAGATCATGGTTGGAGACCAAGACATTTCTGAGGTGACATTGAAGTCTCTTCACGGCGCTGTCGCGCTTGTATCGCAGGAACCCTATCTCTTTGATGGCACGGTCATGGAGAACATGAAATATGGGAGTCCTGAGGTTGACGACGATACCATCAAGGACCTGTGTCACAAGACGCGCGCCTGCGAGTTCATAGAGACCTTGCCCGAAGGGTACGACTCCAAAGTCCTTGAGGGAGGGAAGAACCTCAGTTCCGGCCAGCGTCAGATGATCACGATAGTGCGGACCCTCGTGGCCAATCCGCGGATCTTGATTCTCGATGAAGCCACTAGTCGCCTAGACGCCTATTCGGAGTCACTTGTTCAGAAGGCCCAGGACACACTCTTCGCTGATAGAACTACTGTTGTCATCGCACACCGCCTGAGCACTATTGCCAATGCCGACAGAATCTTGGTCTTTGATGGAGGACGTCTAGTCGAAGAGGGTACGCATGAACATCTGTTAGCAACTGGTGGCATCTACAGAACGCTCTACGAGACCTACTACGCACACCAAGGAATCACTGACATTCCGGAGTCTGTGGTGAGTGCAGATGAAACGCCGGAGCTTGCTATCAAATCTGCTCAGAGAAGATAGACACCAGATGAGATTCTACTTGCTGGCGATGCTGCTGAGCGCCTCTTCGAGCGATGTGGCGAGTTCTTCTGTTATTGGGCCCTCTCCTCTCCAGAGGATCTCCCCGCCCCTACGAATCAGGAAGATGTGTATGTTCTCTTCTGAAGTGATCCCTAGCGCATCGTTGAATGCTTTCTTGTCGATGTAGAGTGTGATGGTCCTGCAGCGCGTTTCAGTTGAGGGAATCCCAGCTCGCATGCCTCCGTCGATGAACCTTCGGTAGATGGTGTTCATCCTCCTAATCGTCGGAAGCTCATAGTACTCGAACTCAGGATACCTGGCGTCAAGTTCCTGCAAGAATGGAACCCAGCTGTTCACAAGCCTCTGGTGCCATTGCTGATATGCTACTATGACGACGTTGAGCTCGCCATCTAGGTCCTGCGGGACTATCTTCTGTTCCTTATTGAGATTCGAGCCAGTAACACTTGGAAACATCTTTGCTCATCGACGAATCGTTAACAATTGTTATCAACATTTCGTCGTGGTGCATCAAGAATGGGAACGCTTTAGTACGATGAGAGTGATACCAAACGTGTGGACGCCGACGAGAAATCATGGTAGCAATTCCATCGTTACCACACCCAATGATTCCTTGTTGACGTCCACGCCCTTGCTACACGCAGCACCTTTTGAGGTCCTACTGGCTTGAATGGCTGATCTCGCAAGGCGTCTGCGCCTTCTCGGAGTGTACTGGTTATTGACACGGCTGTTCTTCCTTCGACATGCAGAAACAGAGATTGACGCTAGCCGCCCCGTGTCGGAGTGGCTCCTAACGCAGCGAGGGGAAGATGCGTGCAGAGCGCTGGCTGACTCAGCTGTCTTCGATGAAGTAGCCCGAGTGATTACATCCAACGAAATGAAGGCGGTGCTAACCGGGGAGATTGTGGCTGAGAGGCTTGGCTGTGAGATAGTGAAATGCAAGAAGTTCAGAGAACTTGACCGCGGGAAGTCACCAGTTCTCGCCCGTGAGGAATACGAAGCGCGTGTAAGAAGGGCAATGGCTCTGCCAGATCAACGCGTCGAAGATTGGGAATCTGCTGAGCACGCAATTGCCAGGTTCAAGACGGGCATTGAGAAAGTTGAATCTGAGAAACAAGAAGCCACTCTCATCGTAAGTCACGGCATCATACTGACTCTCTATTTCTCAGAGCTGAAGAATGAATCAAAGAATGCCTTCGAAAGATGGTCACAGCTTGCTTTCTGTGCCTGGGGCTTGACGGAAGGCAGTACGGTCCTACGTGACATCATTGACTGATTCCCCCTACGAAGGTTTTTGAATACGGGGAGATACTGCGCTTGAGGTTTCGAATGATGGGGAAAGTCACAAAGAAGATGATCAAGTCATTTCCCGAGTTCAAGAGTCAGTGGGAGAAGGATGCAGGCTCACCTGAAGACAGCATCATGTATTACTTGATTGCCGCACTCAATGTTGAATCCGACCCGAAACTTGCGGATGCCATGATGACTGCGGTCGTATCAAAGAATGACTGTGTTGAGGATGGATCGTCACCGTCGGGCCTGAAGTTGGGCCGAAGCGCCAAGTACTACATTGGCCAGTTCAAGGGCAACAAGAACATCGCACGCTCGTACGTCGGCGGCACTCCGGAGAACAACTACAGCATTAAGGAGAGTGCGCTGACCATGACAGTGGCCAGCAAGCAGGAGCACGGAAAGGGCCTGAAGATCTTCATCAAGAGCGGCGGGAAAGACCTTCCCACGCCGGTACAGGTGGCCAAGAACAACGCTGGACAGTGGAAGCTGACAAACTACAGCTCTATCTGCACCGGTGTGAAGAAGACTGTGAAAGAACAGGGCGACTTCTAGACCCGAAGCAGCTGGCGAGACCCTCGCATCTCGTCAGCCAATTCTTCTTTTCCTCGTTTCAGAGCAGGGTTCATATGGTGGATGCCACCAAACGCCCCTCATGAATCTTGAGACCTTCGAGCTCGAGCGAATCCAATCTGAGTGGGAGCATCTCGTCAAATACAATCTGTCTGAGAGCGGTGTTAAGCCTCTCTCGGTCAGTGAGTTCCTGTCTCCTGGTCAGGTCGAGGACTTGCTGAAGATTCCTCTTGGATACACTCAGACCAATGGCACCATACCGCTGAGGGAGGCAATCTCGCTTCCTTTCCCGGTTGGTGCAGAGAGCGTGCTCGTTACGAACGGTGGGGCAGAGGCCAACTTCCTGGTTTCCTGGTGGCTTCTCAAGGAGATCAACCCTGCAGGCAAGATACTGCTCATGACTCCGAACTATATGCAGATTCAGGGAGTCTGGAAGGCTCTTGGAGGCTCAGTAGTTCCTTTCCGCCTCATGATGGGAAGGAACCGATGGGAGGTCGATCTTGAAGGGCTCAAAGCCGGGCTCTCCAAAGATGTCATTGCTATTGCGGTGTGCAACCCAAATAATCCGTGTGGCTCTATCTTGGACAGCCAAGAGATGAAGGCCATCGCTGACATCGCAGAAGACAACAGCCTTTGGGTTATTTCTGACGAGGTCTATCAGGGTGCTGAACTGGATGGCAACAAGACTCCATCCATGTTCGATTTGCACGAGAAGGTCTTCGTGACCGCCAGTCTGTCAAAGGCATTTGGTCTTCCTGGACTTCGACTTGGCTGGGCAATCACACCATCTGAGAAGATAGCCAATGAGCTCTGGGCCTACTCTGACTACACCACCATATGCCCTTCTGCGCTAAGTGACTGGCTGGCAACGATTGCGCTGCAGCCTGACACGAGAAAGATGCTTGAAACGAGGACGCACAGGATTGTCAATAAGAACTGGCCGCTGCTCAGGGACTGGATGGATTCTCATGGAGAAACCTTCGACTATCTAGCTCCGCAGGCCGCCGCGATATGCTTCCCGCGAATCAATCTATCAATCACGAGCCTAGAATTCGTTCACCGCCTACTAAGGGAGAAGAGCGTACTCCTCACGCCAGGAGAACACTTCGGAGTCGCAGGGCATCTTAGGCTAGGATACGGCTGTGAGGCTGATTATCTCTCTGGTGCGTTGGACCTAGTCTCAGAAATGTTGAGTGAGCTGTAGGTGTTCCTCTAGGTGGGCCGAAGAACCTCGAAGGGCAGCCCGCAATTTGTGCATGTGATCACTTTGCTTTCCTCATCCTCGGCAAGCTTGCAGAGTGTTTCTACATCGCAATTGGGACATGTCGACAGAAGGCCTGCTGGTACGTTTGTGACAGAGATGGCAACTGGCACTTCACCAAATCCGAGGGCGACGAACCTCCCTGTGTAACCGTAGATGAGAGAGTAGATGACAACTCTTGGTAGAAGGATCAGAATGAGAATCATAGGATCCACGCCGAACAAGAAGAAGTCAAGCAGCATTGCCGGAGTACCGAACAAGAAGAGCAGGAGCACGAGCGCTCCACCATGGCCAATCAAGCTTTTCCAGTTCATAGGGCTTGAAACCTTCCAAAACGTGGCCGACAGGTAGGCATTGATTACTCCCACTACAAGGAGCGAGAACCCTAGAAGCAGGACAAGAAGGATGATTGCTAGGATCCATCCCACAATGTCGCCAGCAGCAGCGGACACTGGGACAAGGATCATGGAGAATCCTGCACCGATTGCGCTGACAACTGAGCCTGCAACGGCTGTAACGATGGCGTACAGAATTCCATGTAGGAAGTACTTCGGAAGGTCTGCGAAGAAGCCACGCTCCGTCATCGCTCCTGTTGATGGTATATCGTTCGACAATCAAGCGCCTCCTTGATGTGAGAGAGTCACCCCTCTGCTTGCAAACCCTCAAGATAAATCTTGGTGAATCTCAGGTTGTATGCTCATCGGCCGCCTCAAGTGGTTACAGATTCTCCCTCCGGAAGAGTTGCCTCGGGAAATGGAACGATACCGAGTCTGATTAGCATGTGTTCCACAATCGAGAGGAACCGAAGGAAGCTTCCTTCACTCGTTCTACCAGCAATGGCCTCATCCAGTGTCTTCTCAAGGACAGCAAACTCATCCATCGGTGCGTCTAGTATGCCGACATGACTCAGTATCGCGAAGGCCTCACGATCGTCGGCCGCTTTGGACCCATCTCTGTCACTGATCCTGAGAAGATGAAGATCCATCGCGGTCGAGAATGCATCATACAGAGCCGCAATCGCATCGGCCGTCTGTCCTCGGTTCATTCTCGCGTTGGCTCCCCTCACATGCAGTCTTGCCCTGAGCAGAGCGGCTTCCTCTGGGTCCAGCGTGTCGTCGATCAATCCGAAGTGGGGCATATAACTATAGTTAATTTCAACCGATATTAGGATTGCGGAATGGAGTATCAGTGCGTGACAGGGGACGAGCCACAATCATGATGCATGACTCGATTTAGGCTCATATCTTCTTGCCAACCGCTACGCAGCCTTGTTGTCACATGAATCCATTTAGCTACTCGTTCTCTGCTGCGTTTCGACACACAAATCCTCAGAGGTGAATGTGCTACAATATTCACAGGAGCGTCAACCCTGTTGGTCCTCAGGCAACCGTTCATCACTGCTGACTTGGTTTCACGAGCAGTTTTACCCAGCGGCTCGCAGGAGCTGGATGAGATTCTAGGCGGAGGTCTGGAGGTGGGACTTGTCCACCTGCTCTATGGTGACTCGAGCCTCCGAGATGAACTAATGCAGATTGCTGTCCAAGGCGCTACACTGGGAGGAGTTGTGATGATTGACAGCGTCAACATGATCAACACCACCCGCCTTGCTGACATGGCCAGTAGGAAGGGCCTTGAACCTGAAGAGGTCTTCAGGCGAATACATGTTTCGCGTGCCTTCAACTCTTCGCAGACCTACGACCTTGTTGCCAATCATCTGGAGAGCTTCATCCGATGTGCGCAGGCCAGAGTTGTTCTTCTCCCCGGTCTTGTTGACATATTCCTTGGTGAAGGGATAGATGCTGCCAGAACCCAGCAGGTGACTCATATGGCGGCAATCCTGATGCAGATGTCCTTGAACAATCACTTACTCTGTGTAGTGTCGTCTGAAGGCACAACACCCTCGGGTTCGCCTCGCGTGGGACAGTCCATGCTGTCGTGCTGCCAAGTGCACGTACGCGTTGGTGTGACTCCGATGCGTGTTGTCTATACACTCACGAATCATCCTCATCTGGCAGATCGGGTCTCCGAACGAGCACGCGACGTTCCCAGATACTACGTCACCATTCCTCTCGATGAGTTCATGGATGACTAGGGGAGGGATGGCCTATTGTAGTGACTTTCCGCAGTCATTGCAGAACTTGGCGTTTGGTGGTATCTCCGCACCGCATTCCGGACATCTTCCAACAAGCGTTGTATATCGAGACTCGATCTTCTCCTGCACTCCTTCTTTCAGAAGCTGTCTGGTGAAGAGCTCCTTCATCCCTTTCTTCAACAGGGTGGCTGACTCTGTGTTCTTCAGAACGTTCGCATCACTGCATGTCGTGTTGAGCGCGTTCTTGAATGAGGCGCTATCCTTCATTGATGCCCTGATGAGTTTCTGGAGGTATGAATCGAAGTCCTTGTCCAGTGGCTGGGTCACCAGAGGTGTACCAAACCTGTCCTCGGGAGTCATGCATGGTCCGAAGACCACAGGCGGCCCCTTCGTGTAGGTAGCAACCCAAACGGTGACGTGAAGGAGGGTCAGTGGAGCAAGGTTCCTGATTGCATCATTTGACAGTGTCAATCTCTGAACCTGCTCAAGCTCTTTCCTCAGGTCTCCAACGCGCTTCTCGACCAGGCCGTCCATAGTATCAATGGACTCCATGACCTTCTTTCTCAGGGCGTTCTGCTCATTCTCTTTTTCCTTCATCTCTGCCTTGAGCTCGTCCAGCTTGTCATGCAGCTCTTGGACTTGATCTGCAACGGCGTCTTCTTCCTTCCTGATGTCGTCTTCAAGTTTCTGCGCGAGGTCATCAACTCTGAGGAGGGATGCTGATGCCAAGTCATCAAGCGAGTCTGTCACATCAGTATATGCTGGCACTCCGATAGCTAGGTCGTCAACGAGAGCTCTGTACTTGTCCACAGCCTCCTGAATAGACATCTCGGGGAGCTGCTCACGTGTCGATTTGATGTCCTCCACTATCTTTGAGAAGAATCGCTCAATCTCGACGGAGTCCCGAACGAATTCTGCAAGTATGGCACGAACGTTCTTTTCCTGTGTTTCTCTGAGCCTATAGACCCTCTCTGAGAGGCGTTCCTTGAGCTTCTCGACTCGCTCGTTCGAGGAGCTCTCCTGTTGGCTAAGTCTCTTCTCCCATCTCGCCATCTCAGCGGCATGGACATTCTCCATGACCTTCATCTGGTCTGTGAGCTTCTCCTTGGTGATTCTGTGGACTTCGTCCATTGTAGCATGTCTGGTACGCGCCTCGTCGAGCATAGAACGGAAGTCCTCACTGATGCTTAGGGCAGTGCTGGCGTCAGTCTTCATCTCGAGGGCGAATGGCTTCTCGTTCGGATCCACTTCTCGATAGTAATTGCCCAGTGAGGCAAAGAGGCCTGGCTCTTGGATGTTCCTGGCGTGGTGAACCTTAGGCTCGATTCTCTTAAGGAGGGGCACTGCCTTCTCAACGCCTTCTGGGATGTCCTCGAAACGCCTGGTTTCACTGCTCAGGATTCTCTTGACTGGTCCTGTGGCAGTATCCTCGCTCATTTCCAGCTTCACAGAAGACTCCCCTAACGAAGAGAGCACAATGGAACTCGTGTCTGACATCTGGACTATCCAGAACGGGATGGTGACTGGAGAGAGAAACTTCAGATTGGCCTTACTCTTCATGTTGGACTCAGCAAGGATGTAGGCTATGGCCAATGCGACATCTTCTCTGTCAGGTGCAATCTTAGTTTTCGTTGACTTGTGCAGGAAATCAAGAGCAATCTGCCTGACCATTCTAAGACCTCATATGGGCCAGAACCAGCGCCAACTGGTTAATTACGTTTGTCTGTCTGGCCTCTCATCTGGATTCATCTAGAAGTCGAAACCAAAGTCAAGCTCGGTTTCTTTGCGATCTTCTCTGCCCGCCTCTGGCCCCGAGACCCTGATGGGTATCTTGATGTGCGGATCGGGTTGCCACTTCGCGCCCAGCTCTACCTTCACGAGATAGTCCACTTGGATGAGCTGTGCCTCCATCGGCACGAAGTCTAACCTGTCCTCAGCAATCATGAATTCAAGCCATCTTCCAAAATCGGAAGGGTCGATGTCTCGAGACGCCATTGGTATGGTTCGTTCGCTCAGACCTGTGTGAGAGCCACAGGAGTATCGCACTCTCTCTACTAGTGACACTCTGACCTTGTCCACGCCGCGTTTCTCGTCCACACATACTCTGGTATCTAGCCCCTTTCCCTGCCGCAGCACATCACTAGGCAGCATCACGGTCATTGAGCTCACTCGGTCCGTGATGGCTCTGGGCTCAAGAGGTTCTGGAATATAGGGGGGCGTCTCTGGTGTAATCTGGAACATCTGTGTGTGAGAAGGATCAGGCCGCCAGTCCAATTCAATGACCGCCTTCACACTGTAGTATATCCTCGCGTTGTATCCGCTGAATGAGGGTGGCACTCCCTTGGGGACTATGTATTGGAATGGAATCGTTGTGATGCCCTCCTGCAGCTGGGGCGCTTCAATAAGCACAACATAGTCAGAAACATGCGTGTAGGTGTCTGAATATCTGTCTTCGCCGATTGATATCTCGGTCAATTCCTTTCCTGTGAAATCCAGACTGATTCTGTTGCACTCGAATGGACTGTCGCATGTGACAACGACCTCTCCTTCAAGGACCTCTCCAGGTCGCAAGACGTCGTCCTTGAGCTGCACTCGTACTTGCCGCATCTCCCTTCGCCGTCATCTGGCCATCCGCCTGAACGCAGATAACACTTCACCAGAAGAACCGGTTCTGTTCCAAAAGGATATCACAGAGTAGTCGGATATAGTTAGAACCATGCCTCTGACCATTGTCACCCTATTCTCACCTATAACTCCCAGAGACACAGTGAGGAGCATCCTGAGCCGGATTGACAGGGACGGTGTGAAGCTTTGCACGCCGGAGGAATTCCTTGCCAAGTCTAACGAGAGCAGGGACTGGGGGCGTCCTGTTCTGTTTGTAGGTACAGGCGGGACAGAGCAGATGGCGGTGGACATTCTTCGAGATTCACACTTTTCCGAACCAGTGATCATCCTGGCTCACGATCGAAGCAACTCGCTTCCAGCGGCGCTCGAGATTCGAGCCTATGCGGATGGAATCGGGATTGAGACTCAAGTCATTCACGACTCGCTTGAGAGGCTGTCCTCGAGAGTCAAAACCTGGATAGGTTACTCGGAGGTGCTGCAGAAGATAAGAGCAAGCAGGTTAGGAATGATAGGAGAACCATCGTTTTGGCTTGTGGCTTCTAAGATTGAACCTGCCAATGTGAAGAGCCGCTGGGGTATGACAATTGAGAACTACGACTTCAGCGAGCTCACCGGTCGCCTCTCCTCCAGTCTTCCCAAAGACGAGAAGAAGGCACTTCAGAAACACATGAGGGAGTCTCTTGTCGACGTTGATGAAGAGGAGTTGACGAAGGCAGCCGCAGTGTCATGTGCCCTTGGGCAGATTGCCTCCGAGCATCGGCTTGATGCAGTAAGCCTCGAGTGCTTCAGGCTCCTGGAGGAGAGGGAGGTCTCGGGATGCTATGCCCTATCCCGGTTGAATGACTCGCCTTCATTGGTGGCTGGCTGCGAGGGCGACATACCTGCCACCTTCACCATGTTGGTAGTCAAGCATCTCCTTGGTAAGGCTTCATTCATGGCCAATGTGGCCCAGGTTGACACTAGGAATAACACAGTGGTCCTCAGCCACTGCACCATTCCAACGAGCATGGCAAAGTCTCATGAGACCGTCACACACTTCGAGACCGGCCTGAGTGTTGGTATCAGGGGCATCATTGACCCACAGCCAATCACGGTCTTCAAGATCCATGGTGAGGACCTGACGAACTGGTGGGTCTCCTCGGGAGAGGTAATCGAGAACTTGCGTAATGATACGGGATGCCGGACGCAGTTACGAGTAGTGCTGGAGGCACCCGTTGAGTACTTCCTGGATGCATCCCTCGCCAACCACCACATCGTTATCCTTGGGAATCACACAGAGGAGATCGCATCATTCATGGAGTTTGCTGAGATCTTCTCCTGATACTCGCTCTCAACGGGGCACTGGGCATCCTTAATAGTCCGTTCAGCCCCTACAGCCGCGAGGAGGAGATGCTTTGCTAACACGAGGTCAGAAGGTATACTTCGGAATGGCCAGACTAGGCCCAAGTCTCATGCTTGACATGCTTGATCTGGCGAGTGCTCTATTCTACTTCTCTATCCAATCTCTGCCGGCCATATTCACGGGCTCTGCAATTGCTTTGAGCTATCTCTCGATCATGGTTTCTGAGCTGACATTCGGGAATCTCAGTGACAGGATGAAGACAAGATGGGGACGACGGAAGCCGTTCATAATGGTCGGTGCTCCTCTCATGGCGCTCTCCTTCCTGCTGGTCTTCACTCCGCATCTGTTTTTGGCAGAAGGGAATGTGTTGGGCCTGTTCTTCTATGCCACATTCACTATGAGCCTGTTCAAGGTCTTCTATGGCATGACCATGACCCCATTCCAGTCTTGGATGCCTGAGTTGACTGAACCTGAGGAGCGCCCTGCAGTTTCCTCGTGGCAGAACGTGGCCAACTTCGTCGGCTTCGTGATTGGCACATTCGGTACATCACTGCTCGCCATCGAAGCTGTGGGGTGGGGGCTCCCGAGTGAGATTCTCTATCTGATTCTGGGCTTCGTGGTCATTCAGCTTCTTGGCTTCACCCCTTCACTGCTGGGCCTTCATGCGGAAGGGAAGTTCATACCTCAACCTTCCATCAAGAAAGACCTCGGTGTTGCTCTGAGGGACAAGGACTTCGTAGGCTGGCTGGTTGCTCAGGGGCTTCTCTCAGTGGGTATTGCCATGATTATCAGGACTGCTTTCCCCTACATCAACGACTACCTGACATTCGGTGTGACTGAGTTCCTGATATTCGGCGTCGAACTCCTCTCAGTTGTGTTCGTGTTCTTCATCATCTATCAGTTCACCATCAGAAGGAAGGGGAAGCGATTCACATTACAGGCCTCTATGATGCTGGCTGTGATATCATTGCCATTCACCCTGGTGATAACGACCTCGTCCGCTGCCTTCATTCTTCTCGCATTCGCGGGCGCTGGAGTCGCCGGTTACTACCTCTTCCCCTACATCGTGTATGCGGACTTCGCGCACAAGAATGAGATACTGACTGGTGAAGGTCGTGCAGGATTCTACACGAGCTTCCCGTCGATACCCCTGAACGGCATGAACGCTTTCTCGGCCTTTCTCTGGGGTGTCATATTCGGCCTACCTGAGGTCGTGCCAGTTCCTGGCGGGGGCGACCCCGTGTCACAGGGGTATCTTATCTGGGGCCCAATTGCTGCTCTCTTCATCCTTCTCTCTGTCCTTGTGCTATTCAAGGTAGACATTGACCCTGACTTCGAGGGTCTTCAGAAGGGAAGTCCATCAGCTGAAGAGAGGATTGACCTCTAGCGCTAGTCTATCACTTCATGCTAAGTCGATACATCTTGATCTCTCTTGCACCAAGGGAGAGGGGTATGCTATGTGAAGTGACAGGAGTTTCACGTATTGTAGTCCCGTCTATGCGAACCTCTGTCACACTGTCGACAAGCTTGGCTAGGACTGCCTCTGTCTCCACTTCTCTGTTCTCTATGTTGTGAAGTGTGACCAAGATGGAGTCTTCGCGCCTTCTGACTGAGGAGAGCCTTACTGCAGGAT
Source organism: Candidatus Thorarchaeota archaeon (assembly GCA_016839445.1). Lineage (GTDB taxonomy): Archaea > Asgardarchaeota > Thorarchaeia > Thorarchaeales > Thorarchaeaceae > SMTZ1-45. The sequence continues at coordinate 15,699 of JAEOUG010000049.1, read as the reverse complement.
CTCTGATTTGCACAATGGGCTCGAAGAGATCGTGCGGTGGTTCTGCATGGTCCAACGTCATGACCAGTGGCCGGCTCTGGAACACGTCGGAGTGATCTGCGCTTGTAGCAACAGGGTCGCTCTTTGAGTGCACCACGAATCCATAATCAAACTCGTAGTTCTCGTTCACTTCCTGAGCTCCAGGGGTCTCCTCTCCGGGGCCTGCATGCATGGGTCTCTCCGGGATATCTGAACGAGAGAGCCAGCCAACGCACCGAACAAGTGTCAGGGCCAGATGATTCCCGTCAGCAACCTCAACCTCGGGAAGTCCTCGGTTGATGACAGTGAGTGCATTGCCCCCTTCTTCTTCTTGAACTCGAATGAATCCCTTCTGAGGCTGGACTCCGGACGGCCGTTCAGGATACTCCGCTCTCATTCTCTCCAGTTCCTCGTCGCTCGGGATCTCCTCGGGCATCGCAGAGCGTTCCATGTAGCCGAAATGGGTGGAAGTCAGAGATCCCTCCACCGTGAATGGGAGATTGAAGCAAACCCTGAGTCGATGGTCCTCTGTCTTGTTGCAGAGCTTGGTTTTCACCTCAATTCTCGGAGTGTCTCGGTAGAACCTGAAGATCGATGTGATGGGAACCTCGACACTACCCGTTCTCTTATCTCTGGATGTGTCTAGTGAAGCATAGAGTCCCAGGGACAGAGTCTGGCGAATCTCTGCGACTATTGGCCCCTTGCTGATGACTGTCCGCTTGACATCTCTTACGCTGGCCTTGTTGGGCTCAACTCCTGAAAACGTGTATTCATCGCCACGGTCGCCATAGTCTTCGAAGGTGTGCATCCTCTGATACTTCAACCCAGTGGCCTTGTTTATGATATCTAGGCTTCCATCCTTGTTGAATGACACAGCGTAGTATGGGGTCTCTACGCGGCTCTCCGCTATGTCGATTCTACTCTCTGGGTCGTCTCTCGGCTTCTCCTCAATCGGCGCCAGCTTGGAGAACGCCCAAGGCTTGAGAGGTATCACTGCGGCATACACTCTCTGAGTAGGCCGTGCAGCAATGAGATGGATCTTCTTGTACTTCTTGCTCCCGATTATTCGGTTCGCCTCTTCCTTGAGGCCCTCCATATCGAAGTCCCCTATGGGATGCCTGTCTGCAATGAACCGAAGCTCCAATAGACCGGGTTCATCGCCATCGTGGTATTCCACTCCATTGATGTAGAAGTCCATGAGCTTCCTACCGGGTAGCAATCTCATGCCCATCTTGGCGACTCTCATCCCTATTGTGGTGTCCATGAAGACGTCCTCTCTTGATGTCAGCGGCTGCACTTCATGTGTTTCCCCGTCATCAGTCCTCAGACCATGGATGGACTGATCTCCAGGAAGTGTGAACTCCATGTAGACCGGTGTGGACGAGCTGCCTCCTGCAACGAAGGCGAGGACAGACGACACCTCAGACACATTGGAGAGCTTGTGGATGCTCTCCTCCGCACCCTTCATCAGCTCATCACCAATGGACTCGGCCCAGGAGAACCGTGCCCGCATCTCCTCGTGTGTCTGGTCTACGGAGCAGCCGCAGATTGAATCGTGGGGATGATTTCGCAACAGCCACATCCAGGACTTTCGAAGGAAGGCTTTGGGATACTGAAGATGAGAGGTTGATGCAAGATAGGTCCATACTGGTTCAACCAGTCTTGTGAGGTAGTCCTCCGTCTTCTGATTCCACTGCTTTATCCACATCCGTGCTGAGTAAGTGTCCTGAAGTAGTGGGGCTCGAGAGGGTGACCTGAATTCCCCAACATGCACTTGACGAGCATGTCCTGACTGTGCAAGCTCTAGGTCCATCTGTGTGATGAAGTCTTTCAGGTGTGACACACGGACATCAAGATCGGCATTTGCCATCCTCTCAGAGTACTCCTTGGCAAATGGCTGAGGGTAGCGATGGTCTGACCCGTTCATGAGAAGGTAGACAGGCACTGGGGAGAAGGACTCTAGTTCTGCAATCTTCTCATGCACAGCGTCCACGAATTCATCGTAGTCTTCAGGAAGCATGGATGCATTGCCGTATCCGGCTGGAAGGTAGACTCCGTTTATTGCTGTCCTCGAGTTCTCGTGAGACCTCCACACGAAAGGAACGGCCCCTACATCAGGAGGGACTCCGCGCCACAGCACTGCAGTCTTGAGGCTCGTGAGGTCTCCAAGCATCTGAGGCATGGCACTAGTATGTCCGAACTGGTCTGGAAGGTAGGCTATATCCATGAGAGGGATATTGAGTTGCTCTGCAAGGTCGTGACTGTACTCTAGGTTGCGAATGAGGCTCTCTCCACCAACTAGCCATTCGTCAGGCAGTAGGTACCATGGCCCAACGGCTATCTTGCCCTCCTTGATTCGCTGCAGCAGCTCGTCCTTCTTGTCTGGACGAATCTCCATATAGTCCTCTAGGACGATTGTCTGCCCGTCCAGCATGAAGACGTAGTCCTGAGTCTCCAGGATTTTGAGAAGCTCGTCAATGAGCCCAACGAGCTGGTATCGGAACCTTTGGAACGGGAGGTACCACTCCCGATCCCAGTGGGTATGAGGGACAATGAAGACCTTCTTCGCGGCCAAGAGCATCACGCGTCTTCTCGAGGCGCCCCTTCCCATAAACGTGTTGTATCTAAGGGCCCCCGTGTACAGATGAAGGGGCTACTCCTGATACTTGCTCAGCAATGCCACTCCAACCAGGCCGAAGGCAAGCCCAATGCCATAGAATGGTAGGTTAGTGATCATCTGGCTGAATATCATGATGCCACCTAGAACCACCGCAAACATGCTGACTGTACCAGTTATTGCATTGAAGCGAGCCGCTGGGTTTCGCTGAAGCCCAATGGAGATTGTGTAGACAGCTGCGACCGCAGTGAAGATGCCCATCAGAATGAGAGGTATCAGGGCATTGATGAAGCCCTGCACAATGTCTGCGGCGCCGAAGAGCTCCAGGGTGAACCACTGAGTGAACTGAGCGGCGAGGGCCTGGAAGAGGGAAGTGATTGGTGCCCAGAGAATTGCGATTCTACCGCTTCCTCCCGCCATTACTCCGATGCCAACCAGCATCACTACGGAGTAGAGAAGAATGCCCGAGAAGTCTGTGAACATCATAGGCTCAGTGACCGCACCGAAGGCAATGAAGACCGGTGTCAGTATCATGAAGATGATGCCGATGGCTGCAGCGAGGTCTATCTTCTCACCCAGACGTCGTGTTGCGAGAATGGCCAGCACAACGAGACCAACATTCATGAGCGGCTGGATGACTACTATGCCTGCCATCTGTGTGGCAATCATGTAGGTGATTCCTCCAAGCAGTGCCATCAGCATTCCTGCAACCCATCTCGGCTTCGAGAATAGCTGGCGAGTGTGCTTCAGCGGATTCTTTGCATCAATCTCATCCATCTCTGCAAGAGCTTCTTTCTGAATGATTGGGGCAATGTTCCATAGAAGCGATGTGACTATCGCCAAGAGAATACCGATGACAACCGGAGTAATCACGAACTGCAGCATTAGAATCACGCGCGCTCAGGGTGACTCCCTAATAAGCTGTGTCTTAGGTCCGTTTTGCTCGGCCCACATGTGGGTGGGATCTCCTTTGCCACAAGAGCTAAGTCCTAGTCGCTTGGCAGATGCTGAGGAATCTTCGGGGTCAGATGCATTGCCCGAACGAAGATGTCATCGAAGTTGGGCACTCTGGCTAGCTCTATGTACTCCACAATCTCTCCAATTCGTTCGATCTCCTCTCGCGCTGCTCTCGAGACCAGAATCAGCTTTGCACCTTCTCCCGCCGCATTTCCTACTGGGGCTATCCTGTCTCGCATAATGGGGGGCAGGAGGCCAATCCTCAAAGCGCTCTCTGGTCTGAGGTAGTTGCCAAAGGCTCCTGCAAGATAGAATGAGTCGATGGAGTCTGCACCAACTCCAAGCCTGCTCATCAAGACCTCTATTCCTGTTCTGATGGCTGCCTTGGCCAGCTGGACCTGCCTGATGTCTCTCTGGGTGATGACTATGTGCCTCTCTGTCGTGGACTCTGACGGGTACCTCAACACAAACGCATTGCCCAGACTCTCTAGTTCGCAAGTCCTCTTGCCTGAGAGGAGCTTCCCGCTTGCGTCTATGAGTCCTACCCTTCGAAGCTCGGCAACAGCATCTAGGATGCCCGAGCCGCAGAGACCTATGGGTTCGTGGTCCCCAATTACGGATATCTCGGGGGCCTCATCCGGGTTCTCTATGTTCACATACTCGATGGCGCCATCTTGCGCTCTCATACCTTGGGCAATGCGGGCTCCTTCGAACGCTGGGCCTGCGGCAGTCGAGCAACACAGCAGACAAGTTCCAGATGATGCAATGATCTCTCCATTGGTCCCCACATCTATACCGAAAGAGACTCCGTCCTTCCTGTGAAGCCCCTGCGACAGAATGAAGCCTAGAGTGTCACCACCAACGTACCCTGCAACGTTGGGTGCGAAGTAGACCGATGCCTCGCTCAGACTATCTAGTCCCAGAGAGCCAGCCGACATCTTATGTGAGCGTGTCATGGATGGCTGATAGGGTGCCAACGCGAGCGGTTCAACATCCAGACCCAGTGCGATGTGGTGCATTACAGTGTTGCCTACGACTGAGATGCGTACGACCTCCTCAGTGAGAATGCCCCTGCTAACGCACCAGTCCGCGACGTTATCCGCGATTGTGTCCCAGAGACTTATGCGAAGGTCGCGCATCCCACTGCTCTCTCTGAGCGCATGTGTTATTCTACTAATGATGTCTTCACCGTGTGACACTTGGGGGTTGAGGAAGCTTGATACTCCAATCTGCGTGCCTGACAAGAGGTCTACGAAGTAACAGACCACCGTCGTCGTGCCGATGTCTATGGCAACACCGTAGCCCGGCTCCCCATCAAGCTGATATTCAGATTCAGAGGCTCTGGCATCGTGAAGGATCTTCAATTGCCCCTGTGAGGTCATCAGGGTGACCCGCGTGTCCTGCTGAACCTCGTGTTGACAGGCGAGTCTGATCCCATTATCAATCTGCTCTTGTGTCAGGTGCTTTGAGTCCGTTGCAGTCGGATTTGGGGCCGGGTGTAGAGAGACCACGCACTTGCCGCAGGTTCCCTTTCCGCCGCAGTCGGTCGGAATGTAGCTACCTGCATCTCGTATGACTGCAAGGAACGAGTCGCCTTTGGACGCTCTGACTCTCTGTCCCGACGGTTGGAGAGTCAGCACCTTCTTCTCCAACTAATCACTCTCTACAATGCATCTATGACGTTAGGCAGTCTGCTTGAAAGAGGTTTTGGAGTGCAGCTCAGGCTCTCTTGCCTACTGGCTGCTGAACTGTGTCATTGCGCACAAGAACGCTGTATCCATCTGAAGCGACCTTGACCTTTGCTTCAAGATGAAGGACTTCGCAGAAGCGCAGAGCATGGGCTACATCGGCATACTCCCGAGTAGGTTCAAGAATGACTCCCCACTCATTCTTACTGTGGCCGATTGCATTGTCCACGGCTTGTATTCTGAGTCTGCAGAGGCCGTCAGGGCAGTTGAAGTCGTAGTCCATAATGCAGTCCTTGCGCGTTTTGGTCGGTCGCCCGCACGGCCAACCTGCTCTTTTTAGAGGTTTCGGAATGAAACCAAATCAAAGACCATCGCTAGAGCTGAGTTTCTTCTCCGTTCATGAAGAGACGCTTGCCGGCCTGAGAAGAGGATACAGCAAGACCCCCAAGGTATGGTTCCCGGTCTAGCTCCTCCAATGGCCTGCCAAGAAAGAAACGTTTCGTGCACATCAGACCCAAGTCGTGTGTGATGTGAACGTGTGTTACTGCCTCTGTGGATGATGCAAGCCTCTCCATGGTCTCACACATGATTCTCGCCTGATACTTCTCAAGAGGCTCAATGGCGTCTCCGAAGTCGCCCTGGGCCCATCTGTTCACGAACTCTGTCACGTTTTCACCATTCGGATTCAGATTGATCCAGACTTCCTGCTCTGAGTACTCGGGCCCGACAAGTGGTGGCAGAGGGTCCATATCGATGACAGCGCCCCCCGCCTCAGCAAATCCTTTGGCCATCCACTCTGCTGTTTCGTAGCATCTGGGAACGATGCTGAAGAAGAAGTGGGCTCTTCTCCTAACAGGAGTACGTTTTCCCAGCTCGTAGGAAGTCTGTTTGCCTAGTTCGGTCAATCCACCGCCAAGCATTTCCTTGTGGTCTCTTAGAATCTCTCTGTGAGAGTGTCGTAAGAGAAGCATGACTGACTCGCCTTCTTCGCGGGTTTTCACCCAGTCCACTATGCGTCGTATCCCTTCAAGCCAGTCCAGTTCATCCCACTTGCTCTTAGTCATGTCCTTAACCAACTCTAAGTGCTAGGGGGCCTCTCTTCGGCCCTTCTTAGACCTTTTGCGCCACTGCGGCCCTCTGCTCAGCTCTCGCTTTTCCAGCTTTGCGAAGTGTTATCAAGGTAACAGGCACTATAATCGCTGGTCAGTAGGGTGAGGTTCACGCGAGATGTAGCAGTGTTACTCCTGCTAGTGCTTCTAGTACAGACTGCCGCTCCTTCTGTTAGGGCACAGACCTCAGAGCCTTCTAGCGATTTGAACACCGGTCCCTATATTGACTCGGTGATTTATGAGGAGACAAGATACCGCAGCGATGAGTTGTTGAGCGGGGAAATCGATATCATTGGCTCGCTGTTCTACTCCATTGCTTACGAGCTGGTCGAGCTTGCATCAGATCCAGACATCAGCTTCGCTGCAATCCCTCGCAACGGCTACAGGTCGATACAGATCAACTGCGCGAAGTATCCTCTCAATATCAGTGGCTTCCGGCGGGCGTTTGCCTTTGCCTACAACAAGACGCTCGTGGCTGAGGATGTCTGGAACTCGCTCTTTGGTCCACATGACTCACTAGTACCAATGGCCAGCAGCTGGTGCGCCGAAGACCAGCTTCCTTGGGATTACTATGACGCCCAACCCGAACTCGGCAACTCAATTCTTGATAGTCTAGGTTTCAGCATCAATCCCGAAACCGGATATCGACTGACTCCTAATGGGACTGAGTTTGAAGTATGCATAGAGACTGCCTACTATGGTGTCGAACCATCTCTGGCACTCACAACCGCAGTTGAATCGCTGGAGTCATTGCATGTGAAGGCCTATCTCAAGGTGGTTGACATCGTAGTGCGTCTTGAGGAGATTGCCGACCACCAAGATTACGACATGATTCTTACATACCCTGTCTTCGAGAACGATGGCGTACAATGGCTTGCCGATGAGTACTTCTCCGATAACGCCAACGTGTCAGGAAGGAATCCGAGCAACTTCATGAATGCGAGTTTTGATTCCTGGAGAAATCAGCTGCTCTTTGGCGCGACATACGACGACGTGCTTGAGGCTTCCAATGCCATGCAGAGAATCCTTCATGAGAATGTACCTCGTCTCGTCGTCTCGACCAGCGGATTCGTGGGGGCCTACAGGAACGACGTGTTTGAAGGTCATGTTGATGGCCTCTCTCAGTCTGCTTCAGACCCATGGACCTTGAGGAAGATTCGCAGAGTTGAGGGGCCCCTTGGCGGTACTGTTACTGTGGGGGTTGACGTAGTACCCTCCACGTTCAACTTCTTCGTGGCTGAGGCGTCGCAGACTCCTCTGCCCTACACAGGGTCTTGGCTGCCAGCTCTCTGGCCGGATCTATGGCCCAGCCTCTTCGCACTTGGTCCAAATCATCATCCAGTACCATACCTCGCCACGGACGTACTCATCGAAACCCATAACGAGAACTCTGCTGTGCCTCTGGGTCATGAGCGCTTCACACTTAATCTGATAGAGAACGCATCGTGGAGTGATGGAACACCTCTAACAGGTCAAGATGTAGTTTTCACCTTTGTCTACCTGATTGAGAGTTCCTACTACGGGAACCCTGCGGGGGCAGGTCTTGATGAGCTCGTATCAGTGTACTCCCCATCTCCGGAGACTGTAGTCTTCGAGTTCTCCACAGAGTCCTACTGGCACTTCGACACCTTCGCCTATACAAGAGTCATCCCTTGCCACATCTTCAATGATGAGGACGGCATTGGATACGCAGGATGGGAGACTTGGGACCCCGTGTTCAAGGGATCACACCCACATGTGACATGCGGACCCTTTCTTGTTGAGTCCTTTACTGATGGTGTATCCCTCGAGCTGGCGGCGAATCCATCGTTCCCATTCTCGCTTACCTCCGGTACATCCACTACGTCGACCGGATCTACAACGACCAGCACCACCGGAGATGAGGGGTCGATACTACTTGTAGGGCTGGGTGGCGCAGCCGGTCTGGGCGCAGTAGTAGTGGTCTACATCTTCACGAAGTACATCCGTGTGCAGAGGCGGTCAAGACCTTGAATTGGTCCCGGCGTCAAGCGAAAGAATTATGGGACATCGTTCCGTGATGCTATCTGGTTAGTAGGGTGAGATTCGCTCAAAGAGCTGCAGCTACAGCCATTCTTGTGGTCTTTCTTCTTCCTGCAGTCAAGGGTGCGGACATTGCATACTCTGAGTCCGACCTGAAGTCGGGCCCGCATGTGGACTCGATCGAGTTCAAGGCTCTGGCCAATCAGGATCAACGTGTGCAATCTCTTCTGGATGGCCTGATAGACATGGATTACGAGTTCTTTGATCCTGTCCACTATCCAGTGTTGAGCTCGGACCCTGATATTACGGTGAACCAGTCTGCAAGAAACGGATACGGCATGTTCACATTCAACTGCGCGAAGTACCCTCTCAACATCACCGGACTCAGAAAGGCCTTCGCCTACGCTTTAGACAAGGTTGCCCTTTCGGAGGAGGTGTTCGATGGATACTCGATGCCCCATGACTCAGTGGTGCCTCTCCCCATGAGTTGGTGCATTGAAGATGACCTTGCAGGGCACTACTACAATGCAGAGCCGGACATCGGAAACAGAATTCTTGATGACCTGGGTTTTGCCATTGACCCCGAATCAGGATACAGACTTGCACCCGACGGGTCACCTTTCAGCATAACCGTGGAATACACCGGGACTGGATTCTCGTGGATGCTGGGAAGCTTCTGGATAGACGCACTTGAGTCCATTCATGTAGAGCCTGACATACGAAACTCCGGGTTCTGGGACTACTACAATCGTGCAGCAAACCATGAGGACTTCGATGTCATCTTCTATGCCCTGAGTTTCGATAGGAATGATGTCCGCTGGCTTGCTGACGAGTTCTGGTCCGGCAATCTAGGTGTCTATGGCATGAATCTTGCGAACTTCGCCAATGAATCATTCGACGAATGGAGGGACCAGCTGCTCACAGGTCAGACTTACGAGGACATCTTTGAGGCAGCATCGAATATGCAGAGAGTGATTCATGAGAATGTCCCACGTGTCGTGCTCTATGAAAACGTCCTTCTGCAGGCCTATCGGAACGATGCATTCGCGGGGCACATCGCAGACGTCTTCAGATATACTTGCGGTCCATGGACGATGCGTAACATCTACCCCTCCAAGCCAATCTACCCGGGGGATGTTAATGTCGCCATGGCACGAGAGCCCGCATCTCTGAACCTCTTCAGCATTGCCTCGAGCAGCACACCGTACTACCTCTTCGATGAGCTCTACTCCTCTCTGTATGATTTTGGTCCCAGTGGAGAAGTGATTAGGGATCTTGCCTCGTCACTCTTGGTGGAGACCCACGCGGATAATCCGGCAGTCCCAGCAGGCCACGCGCGATTCACCGTAGACATGGTTGAGAATGCCACTTGGAGTGACGGGACACGCTTGACGGCCTTCGACGTGGCTTTCACTTTTGGCTTCCTTCTTGAGAGCAACCTAACGATACTCCAGCCTCTTCCTTCCGAGCTCTATGGTGTGTGGGCTCCCACATCCCATCGGGTTGTAGTAGAGCTGTCGACGGAATCGTTCTGGGGGTTCTACGACTTCGCCTTCAGGTATGTGATTCCATGTCACATCTTCAACAAGGTGAACGGACTCGGCGTTGAGGGTGCCCTCAATTGGAACCCCGTCTTCGACGAGGAAGCGCCTCTTGTGACAAGCGGACCATATCTCTTCGACGAGTACGATTCCGGTTCTCACACGTACACCATCGTTACCAACCCGCTCTTCTATTATCGTCTCATTGATGATGGAACGAGTACAACTACTACCAGTTCCAGCTCGACAACGACATCCAACCAAGATGAGTACTACTGGGTCTTGGTGATTTCCGCGATGCTTCCTTCAGCTTCTGTCACCATTCTGCTCTACTTCCTCGCGGAACGGCGTACGTTGAGGCGACGCCCAGACTGAAACGCAGACCGCTGCGGTTATAGGCCGGTTCTTGCATTAGGCTCTGAGCAGACCATGAGAGTCGGTGTGAAGTGAAGGAGGAGAAGCGATTGTCAACAAAGAAGATTGGTGCTCAGTGCGGAATCCTGGGTGGACTGATGTTTGTCATTACCTCCTTCGTGAACATGATGGTCTATCCCGGAGGATACTCGTTCTTCGGGAACTACTTCAGTGAACTGGGATTGATTGAGGTTGGTCCCTACTCCAATCTCTTGGGCTACGTCTTGTTCTCATTCGCTTGTACTGCCGCGGCAGTCTGCTCGGTTCCGTTCTGGCTCTCCATCAGAATGGAGTTCACCAGCAGCAATTCTCTGCGGTATACATCACTTCTCGGGTCGATTCTAGGTTTGACTGCTGCTCCCAATCTCTCGGCGCTGGCTCTCTTCGCCGCCGATGTCTTCCTCCGAGAGCACATCCTGACCACGATCAGCTTCTTCCTCCTCTACACATTTGCCATCATCGTCTACTCCCTCGCAATTCTCATGAACAAGGAGTACAGCAACCTCTACTCACTGGTTGGCTTCGCTGTTGCCGTGGTCGTCTTTGGGCATATATTCTTCATAGGCACCGCATTGATGCAGAAGCTTGCTGTCTACAGCCTAATCCTCTGGTCCGCTGTTCAAGGCTATGCCATTCTGAAGAAGATGAAACAGCTCGAGACACCTGCTGATGGATAGACTCGGTAGAGACCTAGCACCTTGCTAAGCCCTCTCTCCAAATGCGAACATCAGACCTCTCTGGCCGACATCCCTGCCCTGATCATGGTCGTCCGCATAGTCACACGAAACCTCCCAACCTCCCTCACGAAAGAAGGCCGGGACTTCTGGCTTCTCGATGCCCCATTTGAAATGCCTCAGGAAGGCTCCGAATCTAACCTCTGCAAGAATGGGCACGCAGACATCAGCGAATATCTCGCTGCCCATGACGCTGGATGAAGACATAGCCTTCAGCAGTGATTTGACTGTATCCTGTTCAAGATAGTAGGAGAGACCTTCCAGAATCCAGAGCGTCGGAATCTCCTCGGAGAAGCCTGCTGACACGAGAGATTCCACCCAGTCGCGATCCTCCAAGTCGGCAATCACTCGAGCAAGATGACATACGGGCGTCTCGTCTTCCAGGATTCTCTCCTTGTATTCAATGACGTCCGAGAGGTCCAGTTCAAAGACAGTGTGGTGGCCACGCATGAGAGGTTCGAATCTGAAGGCCCGTGTGTCCAGTCCGGCTCCCGGGATCACTATCTGGGAAACATCCCTTGCTTCGCACCACGGCCCGAGAATCCTATTCTCCACGAAATGCGCGCGGACAATGGAGTAGTCGCCTCTTGACGCAGAGTGCCCTCGTAGCTGGCCAGAGAGGTCGCCTGCCAGTCTCTCCGCGAGTGGATCCACGATGAGGGGATTCTCACGTTGGGTTTCCATGGCCCGGTGATGAGCGATGAGCCTTGCTGTGAATGGGATGGCATCCTCTGGACTATGATCGTCGTTCACTAGTTGTACACTCCGTTTCTCAGGAAGGTGCTAGAAGTCCCACCTCTAAGTGTCACTCCCTCCAGATAAGTGCCCTATAGCTATTGCGACGCTCAAATCCTATTGACTCATAGAGGTGAATCGCTCGGCTGTTCTCTGCATGGACTCTCAGAGCCTGCCTCGTCTCGCCTTGGTCTATGAGAGTGTTGACCGCATATACCATCACTTGTCTGCCGAAGCCCTTTGCTCTGTGTGCTGGTGCAACTCCCAGATTTGCTATGTTCAAGTACTTCCCCAAGCTGAGGTTGAGAATCCCGACGTGTTCTTCATCCTGGAACACGTTCAGGAGGATCTCGCCTGCGTACCAGTGGTCAAGGAATTCCTCTGGAAGGCCCTTGACATTTGGTGTCACTGCATCGAGCATGTTGTCGCCAGACCCTGACATGAACGTCGTCATATTGTCAAGGAACCTGAGTACGTCTTCGCGCCGAACCTTTTCAAAGTCCAGCGAAACGACACCTTGGACCCGTTCGGCTGTGTTTCGCTCCATTCTCAGACTGTGGGACACTTGCTTGTAGCCAAGTGAACACAGAGTTTCAACGAAGGCGTTATGCTGGGCAGGTACATCCACAAATGAGTAAGCGGCCCCTTGGTCGCGCGCTATTTCCAGCGCACCTTCAGCCAGATCCTTCAGTATGTCGATTGGCTGGTCGTAGTCAATCACGAGGACTAGTGACATCATGGTGCCAACGGGCTCAAGCAACCTTACCGGTTCCTTGTCAACGATCGTCAGTCCTACGACGGTTCCCTCTTCAATGAAGACCCAGTAGGCCACTCCTCTTGCGTTGTATCCTCCCACATAAGGAGCAAGTGTTTCCTTGTAGGGTTCGAGTTCTGCATCAGTGCTTCTAATCACTTTCATGCTCTTCACATGCGGCCAGACCATCGGGGTCGATATATCTGCCCCTCTTTCCGCAACCATATTTAAGTGCCGTGAAATATAGGTTTTGATGGTTTTAAATAAGGCAAATAAAACCTCATAATGCTTAATCGTCTAAAAAAAGGCTTCATAAGCTACATTCAAATAGGCCTGTGATTCATGACTCCGAACCAGCATTCTGTGAAGGAGATGAAGATGACCTACGAGATTAGAGAAGCTCGAGAGGACGACCGCAAGCAGGTCACCTCACTTCTTACAAGGGAGTTCAAGGCCATTGGTTCCTTTGAAGAAGAATGGCTTGAATACTACACGAACTACTGGAACAAGCCTGAGTACGGCGAGTATGCCTTCGTCGCACTCGCGGGCTCCGATGTGATTGGCGATCTTGCCTTCCATGTGAATGATTGCATGAATGTGATACGTGGCAAGGCCATCCGTTTCGCGGGAGTCTGTGCGGTGGCAACTGATGCTCGCCACCGAAGGAAGGGTGCGTTGAGAGGGATGCAGGAGGCGGCGTTCCAGAAGATGAACGAAATGGGGATTGTGGCTGCCATACTGGATCCCTCGGCGTATCAAGGAGCTCAGATAGCATACGAGCGCCTGGGTTATGCACCTGCCGAGGACCGAATCAAGATTGACTTCCTTCCGGGCATGCTCCGAGAAACAGTAGCCGCGGGCAAGGTGACATCAAGCCTCGTTGAGGACTCTGATGAATCCAAGGAGATATCCGAGATAGAGAAATCGATGGGCCGCTATGGGTCTAGGGTCTTCACTTGGCCTCTCTTCTTCGCTAACATGATCGAGTCCGGAGGCTTCTACATTCTCGAGTCCGGTGGTCAACCAGTTGCCTGTGCACGAATAGTGGTTGACAACGAGCGAAAGGCGAAGGTCACGAACACCTACTTCACAGATGAGAAAGACCTGACTTCAATCATCAATCTTGTAGTGGCAGAGACGAGTGACTGTGATTACGTTTCGTGGACCATAGATGGCGGCATTCCTCTCCGCCATTATGTTAGCAACGTCAAGAAAGTCAAGATTGAGAATGCTGGGTCAATGATGCTGAGAATCGTAAACTTCGCGGGCTACTGCAATGCGATCGAGTTTCGAAACGACGTTGAGGCCGCTCTTTCCATCAGGGTCAAAGATCCCGAGTGTCCTTGGAACGAGGGGGACTATGCATTGGAGCTTTCTGACGGTACGCTCTTGCTGGAATCACTCGGAAGGGCCTCCAAACCAGAAGTTACCCTCACACCCTTCCAGTTGTCGTTACTTGCCGGCGGGCTTTACTCTCCAATGCAGCTTCAGAAGTACGGAATCATACCATGCACGAGCGAAACGGCCAGCAAGATCGAATGCATTTTCCCCGCCGACTCCTTCGTGTCCTACCCCAGATGGTAGTGGACTGGCAACACCAGTCTTCCTGCCATCGGTGGATATTAATGGAAGCCCCTCGAAGTCATCGTAGAACAACAGCAAGCATCTGGTCTTATCATGGTCGTATTTGGACCTGTTCCGTCAAGGCGTCTAGGGAGGAGCCTCGGTATCAACAACATACCCGCCAAGAGCTGCTCGTACTCGTGTGTCTACTGTCAGCTGGGACCAACCCACACCCTGACGGCTGAACGCACCTCGTTCTACAGTCCAGAGGACATCTTCCATGCAGCAAAGAGACAGCTGGAATCACTTGCGGTAGAAGACCCCTTGGTGGACTATCTGACCTTCGTGCCGGACGGTGAACCTACTCTCGACGTGAATCTGAAGCGAGAGATTTCGCTTCTTCGCGAGTTGGGCATCCGGATTGCAGTCATCTCTAATGCGTCACTGATCTGGGACAATGAAGTGAGGGACGCTCTTCTCGACGCTGACCTTGTGTCCTTGAAGGTTGATGCAGTCTCAGAACGAGTCTGGAAACGACTGAACCGTCCTCATAGATCACTCAACAGCAAACGCATTCTCGAAGGAATACGCCGGTTCGCCGAGGAGTTCTCGGGTGATATCATCACTGAGACAATGCTGATTGGCGACATCGACTACGAGGGGGAGCTGGAACCACTCGCCGAATATCTGTCCGAAGTCTCTCCCACGCGAGCGTACATCTCTGTGCCAACTAGGCCTCCTTGTGAAGATTGGGTTCGGCCTGCAAGCGAGCACCTCCTGAACAGAGCATTCCAAACCGTTGCTGCAGGTCTGGGGCACGACAGAGTGGAGTATCTGATCGGGTATGAGGGAGATGCTTTCGCCTCTACCGGAGATACAGTTCACGACCTTCTCAGCATTACCTCGGTACACCCTATGAGAAGGGATGCAGTCTCTCGGCTCCTGACCAGGAACAAGGCCGATTGGAGCACAGTGGCCGGACTCTTGGACGAGGGGAAGATGGTTGAGCTGGAATATGGTGGACACACATTCTACGCTAGGAAGCTTGGAGACTTCAGGTAGCACGATGGATTCTCACTTCGTTGCGCGCATGTGCTCTCTGCTCTTCCACTGTGAGGAGTGGTCGAGCAAGCGATATACTGGTGCAAGGAAGCCCGGTAGACAGAGGCCCACGATGAGGATCCAGAGTATCGGTGGCAGAGGGAGTGTGCCAAAGGCAATTGACAGAGGCGAGTAGACCACTAGCATAGTCAAAGTTAGTGAGAATGCTACGGCGCCGAGAAGGATTCTGGACTCTCGTATCTTGGTTCTCCAGACTGGATTCCATTCGTCTCTGCAGTTCCAGAGCCACATCAGCTGATGAAGGATCAGAGTAACGAATGCCGCAGTTCGTGCGAGCTGAAGTGTTGCCGCGTATTGGGGTAAATCCCAGTCAACAGCTGGCCCCGTGAGCCCAGGAATGAAGGAGATTCCAGTCCAGAGGACAAACAGGTAGACGAAGCTGGTTGCGAAGGTGGCCAGAACGCCGCCAATGAGGATAATCTTCGTCATGTCGCGGTCCAGCATTC
>JAEOUG010000048.1 GCA_016839445.1 Candidatus Thorarchaeota archaeon | reverse complement strand
AAGGAAGGAGATGGTGGGCCCAAGGGGAGTTGAACCCCTGACCGACAGGTTATGAGCCTGCCGCTCTACCAAGCTGAGCTATGGGCCCGAGAATGTCGTGCAGCAAAGGGAGTCCTCCTGCTTTGGGATATTAACGTTGCGACAGTAGTCAACAGTCTACTGGGGAGTCTTGTCCCTAGTACTCCATAATCTCACACTGCTCCCTCTTCAGTCGGCCTTGTAGACTAGTCAAGCAGTGTCATTCTGACAGAAATGCGCATTCCAGAGCAGTTCTTGAGACCCCGGGCTTATATGTCCCCAGACAGACAACGAGGAAAACCCATTGGTCATGCCCCATGATTCTGCTCTTCACCTCCGACAATTGCACATGGTGTGACGTTCTCAAGGGAATGCTAGAGGATTTGTGGTCTGAACTCGGTACCTCGTATGACGTTCACGAGATTAACGTGAGCCAGCACTCAAGGATTGCAGAGGTGTACGATGTACTTGTCGTACCGACCCTAGTCGCAGGTCACCAGAAGATCTCTGGAGTGCCTGGTGGTGATGATCTCAAAGCTTTCCTCATCCAGGCCTTCACACAGGGCTCTCTTGTGGATACGAAAAACGCCACTCAATCCCTATTCACCCAAGTTCGAGCAATCCGTCAGTCCGAAATACAAGAGACTGCCACCCCTGAACTGACGAGCTGATGCATCTCCCGGGTCCTCTGCACAACGTTAATAACACGAAGGAAATCCCTCGTTGCAGAACCGCCCCAGTAGTGTAGTCCGGCCCAGCATCTAGGCCTTTCGAGTCTAAGACCCGGGTTCGAATCCCGGCTGGGGCACCACTGCCCCTGATTCTTCAGTTCAGCGACAAGAGCATATTGAAGTCTGAAGCCTTGAAGGAGTGCGTCAGCGAGCCTGATGAAATGACATCAATGCCCGTCTTTGCATACGCCTTGGCGTTGGTCTCGTCCATGCCGCCTGACACCTCCAGAATCACTCTATCACGGAGCCCCTCCTTCTCAAGCACCTTCACCACACCACCGACATCCTCTGGCTTGAAGTTGTCAAGAAGAACTATGTCTGCTCCAGCCTCGATGGCCTCTAGTGCTTCCTGCAGCGTACGTGCCTCGCACGACACCTTCTTACTGAATGATACACCCTTCCTAGCTGCAGTCACAGCTTGTCGAACTCCACCTGCCGCAGTGATGTGGTTGTTCTTGATCAACACCATGTCGTCTAGAGAGTATCTATGCGGGTCTCCCCCTCCAACCACCACTGCTCGCTTCTCGAAGTACCTGAATCCAGGAGTGGTCTTCCGGGTCGCTGCAACTCTGACATTGGGGTTTCCTTCTCTTGCCTCTGCAACCATCCTGTAGGTCTTTGTAGCAATACCGCTCATCCTCATGATGATGTTTAGACAGAGACGTTCCACCTTCAGTAGTGTTCTGGCACTACCCTTCAATCGCATAACCGGCTGTTGGGTCTTGGTCCAGTTGCCCTCGAATACCAGAATCTCGTACTCCAGGCCGGTCAGCTCTGCGATGGCAGCCACCTCCTCGATTCCCGCTAGGATGGCCTTCTCTTTCGCATAGACGGTTGCCACCGCAGTCTTCTCCTCCGGAACAGTGAGAATGGATGTTATGTCTCCGGATCTCACATCCTCCTGTAGGAACTGCTTGAGGGCCTCAATGATATCTTGGGGAAGCTGTTTCACTCTATCTCCTCCGCTCACTTCTTCACATGTTTCGGATTTCTTACGATGTCACCATTTGGCTCGAGTTCTCCGAAGATCTCTGCTTGAAACGCCATGAACTCTGTCTTCGGGTCCTTCCACAGGTCGCGATTGAATCCCGCCTTCTCACAGGTATGCTCCAAGAACTCAAGTTCGTTCCATTCCCAGTCTACAGGAACCTGTGGAAGCAGTAGACCGCGCCACATTCCTCTGATTGCGATAAGTCCGTCTCTGCCTACCTTAACCTTCTGCAGCAATTCCTCAGGACTGCTGTATTCAATCTTCACAGGGGGAGTGAGCACGCTGAGGTCCACTAGAACGGAGTCAAGCTCATTCTTTGACACTGGAGGGAAACGTGGGTCATTCACTGCTGAGTCTACGGCAGAGTCGATTGTTGCCTGAACCAAGGGGTCACTCGGATATGGCCTGCCGATGCAGCCTCTCAGCATAACTCGGTCTCCACGTCTGGCATTCAACGTAACGAAGACTCCCGACTTCTCTTGGAGATGCTTCGGGGTGTCACCAGGGACTTCGGGTTTCTCTCCTTTCGCCACAAAGTCATTGACAGTCCGTCGTGCAAGACCCACTAGGAACTTGCCATCATCGTCAGAGTATGTGAAGGACACCTACATCAACCATCCATCGGTAAACGGCTGTGCCGATATTTGTTTCGAACTGGCTAGGGCCTCCTCACAGGAACCCTCCCAGTGAGACCAGGGCCAATGACAAACCCAGAGTCGCGGAACACAATCTCTCCTCCGACGATTGTGGACACAGGTCTAGCAAGGACATCTCTTCCCTCGAACGGCGTGATCTTGGCTTTCGAGTGGAAATCTCGTCCCCGGATCTTCCACTTCTCCCGCCTCACAAGCACGATGTCTGCGTCGTAGCCCTTTGCGAGAACGCCTTTGTTGGGTATTCCTAGGATGCTGGCGGGAGCTGAGCAGCAGACTCTGAGATAGTCCACCCAAGACATCCGACCTTCAAACACCTCTGTCAAGACTACCGGAAGGGTGGTCTCGAGGCCTGGAAATCCTGAGGAGGCCTCAAGAAACGGCGCCTGTTTCTCTACAGACGTGTGTGGGGCATGATCTGATGCAATGCAGTCAATTGCACACATAAGACAGAGAGAGCCTGCAAGTTTCTGGCCGTCGTACGGTGACCTTAGTGGAGGGAGCACTTTTGCCGTGCCGTCTTCATGAGAAAAATCACCGCTGGCCAAAAACATGTGATGTGGCGTGACTTCAGCAGTGAGCGTGGCCTCTGCCCTCCTCTCGAGGATTGCCCGTGCTGTTCCAGCGCAGCTCACATGGCACACATGAAGCCTGCTCTCATACTTGACCTTCGAATCCAGGAATAGATTCAGTGCCTTGGCTTCCGCCTCGCAGCTGTGGATTTGCAGGAACTCCTCGAGGGAGCTTGGCTCCTCTTTCGCGGGAAGGTCGGGATGAAAGAGAAGAGGCACGTTTCCCTCATCGGCGAGCCTGAAGCAATCCTCAATGCGATTCCTGTTGTACTTCACGCCCTTGGCCAACGGTGCATGCGGATACACCTTCAGACCAAGAATGTCCGGCAGCATCCTGACATCGAAGTCTTCGGCCTTCTTAGGAATACCAGCGTAGAAACCGACGTTTACAAAGCGCTTGCTGAGAGCCCTCTCAATCTTGTCCTCAAGCACCTGTCTAGTCAGTACTGGAGGTACAGAGTTTGGCATGTCAACGACTGTGGTGACGCCGCCAGCTGCTGCGGCCATTGTCCCGCTCTCATAGTCCTCTTTGCTTGATTGCTCAAGATCTCTGAGGTGGACATGGATGTCAATCAGGCCTGGAAGTATGTAGAGACCTCTGCAGTCTATGGTTTCTTTGGCCTCAGGTTCGCTTCCGAGCTGAAAGACTCCTGCAATCTTGTTAGCCTTGATTGCGACTGAGCGAATAACCTCGCTGCCGTCCTGAATGATGGTACCTTCCCTAAGCACCAAGTCCACAGACATGTGACATCCTCGCCAGACCAGCTGGCGCTTCTCACCAACCAGCCAGTTGCCTACTCTGATTCACTCGGGACCTTAAACTTGTTTGCAACAAACCGTGTCAGGTCAGTTGCACTGATCATCCCAACGAGTCTGTTACCCGCACCAACGACAGGCAGCGTGTTCAGATTGGCGTCAAGCATTGTCTTTGCCGCGACTGCAATGGAGTCATCCGGTGATACCATTGGCGGCTGCTTCAGCATGGCGTCGACAACACGAATCTGTCTCACTTGGTTCGCCCTGTGCTTGTCCGGGACCTCCACGGTGAAGCGTGCCATGGCCTCTGCAACCATCCGTTCTGTAAGGAGACCGAGTACTCTTCCACCGTCCGTCACAGGCAAGCCTGAATACCCTGCATCGAGCATGTCTGCTCTTGCCTTGATAAGTCGTGCAACAGGATTCACCTGGAGAATGTCTTGCGTTGTCATGAGTCTGCTGACCTTGACGTTGTCGACCTTCTCGACAAGTCTGGATATCTCTGCCTTGGTGATGATGCCCGTGAGTTCGCCATTCTCCCTCAATACGGGACAGCCACTCATCCCTCTCTCAATCATCAGTTGTGCTACATCGGTAACATCGTCGTTCGGTGTAACCGTGATAACAGTGTCCGTCATTGCGCTCGACACGTGAAGCCTCTTGATGGAGAGTTCTACGACTTTTCCTACTCCCAAACGGTCTGCTATATCCGCGTAGGTGAGTATTCCCCTGAGCTCTCCGTTCTGAATGACGACAAGCCTGTCCACACCCTTCTTCTCAAGAACTTCAAGGGCATGAGACAGTCTCTCGTCTTTATCTATGGTAGTTGGTTCAATCATGATTTGACTTACTTCCACGTGACAAACCTCCTATGTCGGCTATTGAGAGACACTGATACTCTAGCGATCGTCTGACCACCGACAGGACTCACAGAGGTACTCGCCGTTCTCAAGGACAAGATCCGTCGAATACTCTCCACAGCTATCGCACTCACCGCCGAAGGCAATGATGTCATCCTCGTCTTCTACCTCCCTCCGGGTCTCTTCGTCCTTGAGCCGAAGGGATTCTACGAGGATATCGATAAGCTCTGGTGACCAGCGTAGAATATCTCGCGATGTGATGATGCCTGCGAGAGTGTTATTCTTGAGGACAGCAACTCTTCGTATGTTGCTCTTCGCCATGACTCTCATAGCGTCAGTTAGAGGGGTCCCTGGCTCCACATGGATAATGGGTGAAGACATGATCTCTGAGGCTCTGGTCTCACCAGGATCCCTATTCTCAGCAGTGACTCGCCTCACGATGTCCGCTTCGGTGATGATTCCAAGGGGGCGTTCTTCGTCAGTCACTATCACAGAGCTGATGTCCATGTCCCTCATAGCCTTCGCGACAACGAGTACGTTGGCATCGGGCGGCATCGTGACAACATTGACCGCCATAATATCCCTCACAAGCATAGACATTGAAGGCTCGGACATTGCACTTGACCTCAATCACACCAGAAGCTGGTCAACAACTTCATAGAGTGTCTTCTCAAGCTGCACTGCCATCGCTGCGATTTTAAATGTGTCTGTGTGCTTCTGCACTATCTTACCAGACGTCCACCACCGGGCGGCAGAACCCTCATCATGTCCTCTTGTGGTATCTGCCTGACAAGTGCGGCTTTCTCCTCTGGAACTAGTCCTGCAAGAGCGTTGACCAAGTCCTTCACAAGCTGCCCCTTCTTCTCACTACTTGGTGTCACAGTCACACTGAACTGAGTCAGGTTCTCAATTGCCCTCGGAGGTCCTGAAACTGGAATCGCGTGTTCTTCCTCAAGTATCACTCCCACGCTGAGTTCCACATGTAGTCTTCTGATGTAGTTCTTCTCTCCATATATCATGACGGCACCTGTGGGCAGGTACTCTCCAGAGGGTGGTGTGAAGCTTACCTGTTCCGGATTGACCCAATACGCCTCTCCGGTGGATTGCCCGTCCTGCCATGCCCTTGAGAACGTGACGGCGAACTGACCCGCCTCTTCTATCGTGGTTTCTCCTGGGGCCTCGTCTGGTACCTTGATCAGAGTATAAGGCGCACCGTGGAGGGCTGCGTGGAGGAAGACGTCGTTTGGAGCCATCTGCCGCTTGGCAATGGCCTCATTGCTCTT
>JAEOUG010000047.1 GCA_016839445.1 Candidatus Thorarchaeota archaeon | reverse complement strand
GCGCAATCACTGTTGGATACACACCAGTCATCCATGCTCACACCGCTCAGGTCGCGTGCAGGTTCGACAAGATTCTGCAGAAGCTTGACCAGAGGTCTGGACAGGTCATCGAGGAGAATCCCGACTTCGTCAAGAAGGGAGAATCCATGATTGCCACCCTTGTGCCGCTCAAGCCAATGGTCATTGAGAGCTACAAGGACTTCCCACAGCTCGGCAGGTTCGCTGTACGAGACATGGGTATGACCGTGGCTGTCGGTATTGTCCAGAAGGTCACTCCTAGAGCCAAGTAGTACACTACAAGAACCGGGCCCGCGAGGCCCGCGTTCCTCTTCTCTTTTTCATCTACAGCATAGATAGAAGAGCTTAGAAGGAACGACCTGAGAAGCAACACTCGGTCATCAAACATGATGGATAGTGACTATCCAGGATCCTATCAGGATGAACGTGTTCCGAACCTCGGAAGATGGGCAGTCTTCATCTTCGCACTAGTGCTTGCTCTTATTGGGTTCTACGGCATAATCATCAGTCTGCCCTTGGACATGATTCCAGTCTACATGTTCATGTACATGCCACTAATCGTGTTTCTTCTGTACGCAACATTCCGCTGGGCTCAGGGACGCTCGATTGCACACACTGACGTTTCTGAGGATGACCGCATCCTTGAAACTATGAGGAAGCATGCCCTGACTGCTGAACGTGATTCACTAGGAGAGACCTATCGCTGTCCTAACTGCGGTCACTCGTTTGACATCAGCAACGCATTGCCAGTAGACGCTGATGTGTACCTTTGCCCCTTCTGTGACAACCGTCTTCACATAGAATAGCCGTGATTATGGGTCTAGGTGCTCAGAACACTCACTCTAGCTGCAGCAGCTAGTAACATTATGTGACTTCGTTCTGTGACCCTGATTCGTGGCTCCGCATTATATACTGATTCTGGGTAGTATTCCTTGTGAACTATCATGGCTCTAACAACTAACAATCCCAACACATCTGTGCTGAAGAACAAGACCGGCAAGGCCCAGTCAACTGATGCTCTTGCCTACGCGTACACAACTGTAGTGAGGTGATAGAATGGCACTCGACAAGATCAGGTCCGAGAGAAAGGCTCTCAACAAGCGCATCTCTACTCAAGCAATCACTGAAGCCTACTTCAGACGCTGAAGCGGTACATCCTGCTTCAGTGTCTTCTCCTTTTCCTAAACTCTCCTATCGATTCATTAGGCGCAGCCGGATTCTAAGAAGAAGTGGCGCTAGGGGAGGGATTCGAACCCTCGAGTCTTACGACACTGGATGTTTGCAGGATTGCTTCTCGCTTCCTATAGCAATCCAGCTCCATACCAGGCTTGGATACCCCAGCGCAGTTAGGGGCTCGGGACTCTGATTTTCTCTTAAACATTGTCGTGGGGCTGAGACAGAAGTCAGAAGAGGTGCGACGGCTCCTAGTTATCGTGTGTCGTTCGTCAACGGGCGAATCAGTGCATTTCTCAATGCGGCACCCTCTGGGGCTCCACCACCCCGCCTTAGGACTGCTCCCGCCAGGGCCTGGCCCGGTTCGACGGTTTATGCCACTCGCAGCAGACCTTCGAATGCTGTTGTGGCTGTGACAGACTCCAGAGACCGCACGTCAACGTCCTGCGACTGGACCCGCTGATTTCTCGGTTCACTCTCCAATTCGGTTACTGGCCCCGGTATTGCCATTCCGGTTACAGGTCGCGGCAAACGACCCGGCCCTACCCGCCGCATTTCGCAGCTTTGGTCAGTGTGCCTAAAAACGTTGCCAATTGGCCATCTAGATGAAAGCGCCAGCAGCTCGTCTGACTTCCACGTACTCGTCCAAGACCTCCTTCTCCGGGGGCGAGAGGTCATCCAAGAACTTCTTTCTGATTGCCAGAACGTGCTTGTCAGGGACGTCCACGTACAGTACGTCGTCCTCCTTAATCTGCCGTCCAACAGTAGGTCCTCGAATGGAAACGGCCACTTCCATTCCTGTTGTGGCCTCATCGATTGCCAGGCTCCTATCTTGGATCTGGAGTATGGTTCCAATCCTCTTGCCCTCTGAATTGACGAGCCCAGTTCTTGGCCGAATGACTCCTTGCACTTTGACGCCCACCACTGCTGGATTGCTGTGTCTGAAGATGTACTCGGGCATCAACTCCAGTTTTCCCGGTCTGATAATGGAACCAAGCGACTCGGCCTTGGCTTGCTCTCTCTTCACTATCATCCATGCATTGTAGTCATCGTAGAGGCGGTAGATCACCTCATTGAGGAAAATCTCAACTCCAAACTCCGCAGCAAGGTCTTCGATACCAGGAGCTACTTTGACGTTGAAGCCAAGAACAACGGCGTTTACGGGATCTGAGTCACCTGAAGCCTGTGCCTCAATGATGTCTCGTTTGACAATTGGTCCGACATCTGCTGCACGCACAGGGATTTTCCGGTCACGGAAGAACTGAGTCACTGCCTCAAGTGAGCCGAGTGTGTCCGTCTTCAGAACAACACCCGATTTGTCGGTCTGGATCCGGATGGCCGCTACTTCCTCTCGGACTTTCTTCACAAGTCCCTCAACCTCATCTGGGCGGCTCGTGGAGTACACAGGCGCACCTGCCACAGCGCCCTCTATGTCCGGAGCAACAATCTTCACGCCGGCAGCTGCATGCACCTGATCTACGCTAGTGAACTTCTCCTTCGGGTCCCGAATCTCATCCAGAGGCTTTGGCTGTAACAGCGCTCTTATCTTGGCAACTATTACTCCGTCAAGACCTCCGACTACAACAGTGTCTGTCTTCTTCAACACACCATCATAGATGATTGTGTCCAGAGTGATTCCAAGACCTGTTTCCTCTCTGACTTCGAGAATCGCTCCGCGGGCTGGGCCCTTTGACACAACCAAGCGCTCCTTCATGTATTGCTGCGTCAGACCAGAGAGAACCATGAGTAGCTCTGGAATCCCGTCGCCCGTCTTGGCGCTCGTAGGTATTATCGCTGCGTTCTTTGAGAAGTCCTTGATACGGTCAAAACGCTCAGATTGTATCCCGTTTGCGGAAAGAGCTCCAACAATCTCGTAGATCCTGCGGTCAAGCTCCATCTGTGTTGACTTTGGCTGTGCTGCCATCAACTGAAGGAGGTTCATTCCATCCTTGTGCTTCCAGCCTGGAACCTTGTCTAGTTTGTTCGCGGCAACCAAGAATGGGGTCTTACCCGATCGGAGTATCTTCAAGGACTCATAGGTCTGAGTGAGAGCTCCCTCATTCACATCGACGACAAGAATGGCAATATCTGCAATGGCTCCCCCTCTCCTCCTGAGATTGAGGTACGCCTCATGCCCCGGAGTGTCTATGAACAGAAGTCCGTCTATCGTAAGCTCTGTCTTGACCGACTGCAGGAGGTCTCCGCATATTGCCTTGATTGTTTCTGTTGGGAAGAATGAAGCACCAATGTGTTGCGTGATGCCAGCGGCCTCTCTCTCTTGGACCCCAGTGCCGCGCATCTTGTCTAGGAGAGAGGTCTTTCCGTGGTCAATGTGGCCTAGAACTGTCACAATCGGCGAACGCAATTTGGCCTTCTCTGTCATTGGTCGCACCCAACAAGGAATTGACTGTTGGTCCAAGTGCAACGGTTATGAAAGTGTCGCTCTGGTCCCCCCTCGGAGTGTTCCGACGCATGAAATGTATTATATGTGCATTTGAAGGGCGGACCTCAGAGTGAAGGCAGGTTTCTAGATCTCAGGTGATTCAATTTGGAACAGTCGTTGGTCATAATCAAGCCTGATGGAACAGCGCGCCGACGAATCAGTGCGCTTGTTCTCAGGGCACTTCTCGATAGAGGATACACTGTCTCTGCGTTTCAGGAGATGAAGGTGCCAGAGCCATTGGCTGAACTGCACTATGCAGTACACAAAGAAAAGCCATTCTTCCCATGGCTTGTGGAGTTCATCTCATCGGCTCCTGTTCTAGCCATGATCCTGGAGGGACAGGACGTAATTCAGGGAGTCAGAGATGAGCTGGGAGCTACTTTTGTACAGAAGGCCTCCTCTGACTCCTTGAGAGGTAGATACGGTATTTGGGCTGGCGTCAACATCGCTCATGCTTCTGATGCACCAGAGACCGCCGAGAAGGAGATACAGCTTTGGACAACGAAGGGAGGCCTCAAGATCGAACCGAGTGCAGAGGAGCGGGCAAGCGCGTACATCGAGAAGTACAGCAAGGGCACTGCAGACTACACCATGCAAATCCGCGATGTGGTGAAGAGGGCGATTGAAGAGAAGGATACATCCAATGCGGTCCTCGGTTTGCTGAAGGACCTCTTCTCAAGGGACTCTCAAGGGATTAGCGCATTGGATACTGATGCACTGGCAAAGGCAGTCTTTTCCTTCATTGAGGAAGAGGCTGAGAAATAGCAGATGAAACCGAGAGTGGGGCATCCCACTCCGGTTCCTCTTCACGTGGCTTTTAGAACTATCATCGGGCTGCCTTGCCGCCCTTCTGATAATCTGCAGTCCACTTGGTATCACGAGGCTTCATGCGGCGCTTGACTCTGTTGGCCTTGCATTTGTTCGAGCAGAACCAAAAGACAGACCCGTCCTTCGTCTGAACATACGCCGACCCAGTTCCGGGCTCGATGTCCTTGCCACAGAAGGAGCATTTCTGAGTACCCACCATTAGGCTAGCGCCTCCTCATTCTTCTGGCTTCTCGCTCGGTTTCACGAAGGATGAGAATGTCTCCCTGCCTAATTGGCCCCTTGACATTCCTGGTCAGGACGCGACCCTTATCTCTGCCATCCAGAATCTTAACTCTGACCTGTGTAATCTCGCCAGTGACTCCTGTTCTTGCCAAGAGCTGGATTACCTCTGCTGGAATTGCAGGCGTTGCTTCTTCTTCCTTGCTCATCTAAGGTCACCCAGTTCTACTTGCGGAGACCGTTGATCTTCTCGACAACGTCGTCGACGATTTCCTTTGACTTGCCATCAACGATGATCGCGACAGCAGCAGTAGGTCTCTCGATACCTGCAGCTCTTCCTAGGTCATCCTTGCTGTTGATGAAAATGTATGACGCTTTCTTGTCGTCACACAGGCCTGGAATGTACATTATGATCTCTTGGGGTTCAACATCCTCTGCAATAAGGACAAGGCGAGCTATTCCTCGCTCGATGCTCTTAGTGACTTCGTTGATACCTTTCTTTATCCTTCCAGTGTCTTTCGCAATCTCTAAGGCCTCAAGGGCCTTCTTCTGGAGCTCCTCAGTTGGCTCCCATTCTACAAAACTTGGCTTAGGCATTCTAGTGTACCTCAGTTCAGTTCTTCATCGGTATACTGCCCGCCCCTCATTGGGCCGGGCTCTCTTGCGCCGACTGTCTAGTTTCTTTTAAAACTGTCGAAGCGTTCGCTGAAGCCCTGCGTTCTGCATGGACTAGTATCCTAGCTCCCTTATTCGGGATGAGAGTTCAGCCCGTCCGATACTCAAATGCTTCAGTACCGAGTACCGGTCTCTCTTGTCCATGATCTTCACCGCGTGGTCAATGTCCTCCAGGAAGGTTGACTTGGTTGTATTCATCTTCGCTAGAGTTGTCGGTATTCCTTTCTCCCTCATGAACTCCTGGATAGCCGCGGTTGAGTGCCGAGCATATCCAGCATCATCGAGAAAGCTGAGGCAGAGAGGCGTTGCAAAGGCCACTTGGAGTCCGTGAAGGCTACTTGTGCTCCTGTCCATCGCATGTGATATCGCGTGCTCTGTCCCTGAGCATGGCCTTGAGCTACCGAAGATGCTCATGGCACGACCTGCTTCGATCTCTGCTCTGATGAGGGTCTCCAAATCATCTGACTCCAATACCGAGTTCAAAGCTTCTTCAACAATGGCGTATACATCCTCGTCAAATGGTTCTCCATGCTCTTCGTGGGCGAGTTTCCACTCGGCAAGGCTTGATGTCTTGCAGATGATGTCCCCAAAACCAGCTAGCTTCAGCAGCTCCGGAGCTTTCGAGATGATTCGAGTGTCTGCTATGACTGCTAGTGGCCCCTTGCACTTCTCAGAATATCTGTACCCATTGTGACTGACCGAGGCCACTTCACTCGCGATGCCATCGTGTGATGCGGCAGTGGGAATGGAAATCCAATCTATTCCAGTCTTCCTGGCAATCAGCTTGGCCACATCGAGGCTGGTTCCCCCTCCGAACCCTATGACGATGTCTATGTTCTGGACACCCACTGGCTCAGAATTACTGTACGATGTCGCCATAGTCCACTCACATGAGCTACCAGTCAGGGATTCTAGGAGATCACCATACTCAGACTTAATCACTTCGTCACTCACACAGAGTGGACGAGCGTAGTCCTTCATGATTGTCCGCAGTTCTTCTAGGGCTCCTTCTGACACAATTGTGATACTGGGCCCATGGCAGGACAATCTATCAGCTCCAGCCTTGCGACGCTCATCGCATTGTTAAGCTCTTCTGTCGCGCCGATTGCCATTATCAGCTGTCACAATTCACCATCCTTAAGTAGCTCCTCTCTGGGCCGCCGTTATCCAGTGAGTGTTACCACGGAAATACTACAACCTATACGTTGTGTGAAGGAATCACTACTTGGATGGCGCCTCTCATGACAGAATATGTGAAGGTTGCATTGATGGGTTCGGGGTACGCCGGAAAGACCACCCTGATCAAGCTCCTCACGGATGGAGTGAAGAAGCTGGAATGCAACTACCAGCCTACAGCAGGTATGAACTGCGGTACGCTCACGATTGATGCGAACACAAAGGTTTCACTCATCGAGATGGGCGGTCAGGCACACTTCGAGTTTCTCTGGCCGGATTTCATGAGGGGGAGTCAAATGGTGGTCGTTGTCACGGAGAGCAACCCAAAGGCAGTTCTCAAGACACGGCAAATTCTGGAGAAATACAAGACCGAGCTTCAAGGCGTCAAGGTCATTGCGGTTGCCAACAAGCAAGACATCCCTGGCTCAATGAGGCCGGAGTCTGTACAAGATCTCCTTGGTGTACCTACCTACGGTATGGTCGCAGTGGACCCAAAGGAGCGACTGAATGGATACAAGCTCATTGTGAACGGAATTCGTGATATGGTCCAAATTGCCTCCTAGAAAACAGCCCGCGGAAGCGAGCCTCATCGGCTACAGGACAAGCCTTTTATGCAGACATCCGTCAGACCATCGAGCCCAAGGCATGGGCGAATGAGCCATCGCTAGCTACTAGATGATGGCGAGTCCATCCGGCAAGAACAAGTCTTCTTGGATTGGACACAAACTCCACGGTCAGGTGAGTTAATGGAAATCACGATTATACGAAAGCAGGGTAATGTCATCCACTTCCTAGCAGAGGGTATTGATGTTGCCTTCGCTAACGCGCTTAGGAGGACTATGCTCACTCGTCTGCCTGCCATGGCAGTAGATGAGGTTCTCGTCGTCGAGAACACAAGCGTAATGTACGATGAGATGCTCGCACACCGACTAGGGCTTGTTCCTCTAGTCACTGACTTGGAGAGCTACAATCTGCCAGAAGACTGCGACTGCGACGGAAGGGGATGCGCACTCTGCCAAGTCACACTCACTCTTGAGAAAGAGGCCGAGGAAGAAGAGCTCTTGGTCTGTTCGGGTGACATGGTTTCACAGGATCCAAAGGTGGTTCCTGCCTCCAACGACATACCCCTCGTAAAACTCGCCCCACATCAGAGACTGATTATTGAGGCATATGCCCGTCTTGGCAAAGGCGTAGAGAACGCCAAGTTTCAGCCGGTATCGACAGTATCCTACAAGTATGTACCCATAGTTCAGGTTGACAAGGACAAGTGCAACAACTGTGGAGACTGTGTGGAGGTCTGTCCCAAAAACATCCTGCTCGTTGAGAATGATACGATATCAACTCAGAACACTCTCGACTGCAGCCTTTGCGAGGCATGCGTCGAGGTCTGTGAGCCCGGAGCGATTGTCATAGACTCGAAAAGTGACAGCTTCCTGTTCAGAGTCGAGTCTAGCGGTGCACTTGCTCCCGAAACAATCGTTGAGAAGTCCGCCGAGCTTCTGAAGGAGCGAATCCGGCTAGCCTTAGATTACGCTAACTCCCTATGAGGTATGAGAAATGGAGAGATCAGTCAGGTCAGGACCTTCTGACCCCAATACTCGAGCGTTGATTAACGCACTACGCAAGACATCTGCAAAACACGATGCGGGAATCTGGAAACGAGTTGCAGAACTGCTTGCCCGTCCTGCACGGCAACGCGCCGCAGTGAATGTTGGAAAAATCGGAAGATACACCAAAGCTGGCGACATCATCGTTGTCCCCGGGAAGGTCTTGGGATCGGGCACGATGCCACACAAGGTTACTGTTGCCGCATTGAATGCATCAGCAACGGCCAGATCCGCGATAGTTGGGGCTGGTGGCTCGTTGATTTCGATAGATGAGTTGATGACAAAGGTCCCGAAGGGCAAGGGCATCAGCATTGTTGTTTAGGTGATTGAGATGAGTACAGAACACGTCAAGGTCTATGATGCTGAGAGCATGGTAGTGGGAAGGCTAGGAGCCAAGGCTGCCAAGGCTGCGCTCTTGGGAGACCAGATTGTCATTGTGAACGCCGAGAAGGCAGTTATCACCGGAGACCGAAGGACTGTAATTGAGGCCTTCAAAGAGAAGTTCAACATCCGGACCTCATACAATCCAAAGAGAGGCCCGTTCCACGAGCGTCGTCCAGACAAGATGGTCCGGAAGATGATCCGAGGCATGCTACCTTGGCCAACTCCCCGCGGGAAGGAGGCATACAAACGGATCAAAGTGTACATGGGAGTTCCTGAGAAGTTCACAGAAACGGACAAGATTGTTCTAGAAGGTTCCCGATTCAAGAGTTTGAAGCGAAAGCACATCACAGTTGGTGACTTGAGCCACGAGCTCGGCTGGCGGAGCCCGGAGGTAGTTTGAGATGAGAGTTGTTGTAACCACAGGCAAGAGGAAGACAAGTCTGGCGAAGGCCACAGTGAAGAACGGGGCCGGGCGCCTGAGAATCAACGGAACCCCTCTTGAAGTCTACCAACCTGATATCGCTCGGATGAGAATCATGGAGCCCCTGATTCTCTTTGGATCGAACTGGAAGAAGTACGACATCAAGGTGCGAGTGAAGGGTGGAGGCTACATGAGTCAGGCCGACGCGGTAAGGATGGCCTTAGCTACAGGACTCATACGAATGAGCCAGGATTTCGAGGCTCGTTCAAAGATGATTGAACATGACAGAACCATGCTAGTTGGCGACCCACGAAGAACAGAACCAAAGAAGTTTGGCGGTCCATCAGCACGGTCTAAATATCAGAAATCGTACAGGTGAGGGTATAGAGAGATGATAATTCCAGTAAGGTGTTTCACCTGCGGCAAGGTCGTCGCTGACAAATTCGAGCAGTTCAAGCGTGAAGTCCGACAGGGAGAAGATCCTGCCGTGGTCCTTGACAATCTTGGACTGCACAGATACTGCTGTCGTCGGATGCTACTGGCACACATCGACATCATTGACAGCTTCATGGCATTCTCCACTTCGGAGTCTATGGAGGCAAGATGAGATGAGCGAGATTGAAGTTGCGGACTTGGACCTTTTGGCTCCTATGGACAAGTATCTGGCTGCAGGATGTCACATTGGCACACAAGTGAAGACACAAGACATGGAGCCCTTCGTCTACAGGCAACGACCGATTGGTCTCTATGTTCTAGACGTGCGGAAGACCGATGAAAGAATCAGGACTGCCGCGAAGTTCCTAGCACGATTCGATCCATCAAAGATCGTCATAGTGTCAGGTCGTGTCTATGGACGAAGACCTGTTGAAACATTCGCGTACTATGTCGGTGCGAACGCATTCACTGACAGATTTGTCCCAGGCACACTCACAAATCCCAACATTGCTGGTCCTAGACAGTACATAGAGCCCGATGTTGTGATTCTGACAGACCCGCGCACAGACCAGCAGGCCCTCTCAGAGGCCGCTCGGATTGGTGTTCCAGTTGTTGCGTTGTGTGACACTGACAACGTGACTACTAACGTCGATTTCGTAATCCCGACTAACAACCGTGGTCGGAAGTCGTTGGCCCTGGTATACTTCCTCCTAACAGCACAGCTACTGAGAGAGCGAGGCGACCTCCCAGAGGAAGCAGAGCCTGCTTTCTCACCAGAGGACTTCGAGCCACAGGTCCAGCGATTCTAGTTCTACTCGATGATGGAAACGACGCCATTGTCGGCGTCGACTTCCACCATCTGACCTGTTTCTATTTTCTCAATCTCAATCTGGTCCACTGCAGGTATCTCGGAGATTATGCATCCTACAGCGACGACAGGGTCCATTACACGGTTCACGATGGCCAGAGGCGCTTTTCCCGCCTTCTTGAGGGCATAGAGGACATAGGAGCCCACCGTTGAACCCTTGCCACTCGGAAAGACCAGGACTTTTCCAGCAACTGACTTGCCCTCAAGATTGTGATCCTTCTCCACAATCTCACCTGTTTCGGGGTCGCATCCGCCATAGAAGGAGATGTCATCCCCTGTAACTAGCGCTTCTCCGGATACTCTCCCTTTGAATATCTTCCTGCCCTGCATCACGTAATGGCCTCCTCAATGCACTCTGTCACTGTTCGTATCTCCGTCTTGAACTTGTTCTTTCCTCTGGCATAGAAGCAGGCCTTTGCTGAGTCTGTCATCAGTCCATTGAACCTCCCCTTCAGCGGTGCTACTGCACAACAAGCATCTGCAACCAGATACGCACCTGCTCTCTCAATGGTGTCATAGTATCCCATCATCTTCGCAAGATCCTTAGTGGGCTTAGCCGTGGTTATCCAGACCGTCTTGCCCTTGACCACTTGCTTACCCTCAAGCATCTTCGCAATCTCCTCAATCTCTTTGATACTAGCATGAGGGCAACCTACACTGATGAAGTCTATATCAGCTCCCTCATCATCAAG
>JAEOUG010000046.1 GCA_016839445.1 Candidatus Thorarchaeota archaeon | reverse complement strand
CATGGTGCGCCTTCCCAGCGGAAGGCAGAAGGCCTTCAGTCCACGGTGCCGAGCAACCATCGGCATAGTGTCAGGTGGCGGCCGGTCCGAGAAGCCTCTCCTGAAGGCTGGGACAGTGTACCATCACACTCGCGTGAAGGCACGCAAGTGGCCGGTGGTCAGAGGCGCTGCGATGAACGCAGCATCACACCCCCACGGCGGCGGTTCTCACCAGTCACCTGGTCGTCCCAGTACAGTGAGCAGAAATGCTCCTCCTGGTCGTAAGGTTGGCAATATCGCAGCCAGACGAACCGGACGCAAGAAGTAATCTGAAGTCAGAAGAGAGCCTGCTCTCTTCTCTTCATCTCTTTTTCATTCCATTGACTTTCTCAGAATCTCCTTAGTCTCTGTTAGATCAGAGTATATCCTCCAGAAGGAAACGAGTCCGTTTCTGACCTCCGCAATCCAGAGGACGGTCTCTAGTACCTCGATCTTTGGGTCAAGGTGCGAGCCTGTTGTCTTGCCGATAATCGCTACTCCATCACCACTAAGGAGTATTTGCTTCACGTGAATACGGTACTCGGGAAACTCTGTGAAGTAGCTCTCCCAGCCATCCCTACCCACAAACCTGTTTCCCGCCATGTCTACGAAAGTGAAGTCCTCAGTCTGCAGAGCGGCCAGCCTCTCGGAGTCTCCTGCATTGACGCAATTGATGTACTCTAAGACAATCGACGTGGAATCATCTCTCTCGTTCAATTCCGTTCGTATAGTATTGCTGCACCTGTTATTTGAATTATCCCAGAAAGCAGATGGATTGATGGCCGGTCGAAACCCCGTGCAAACAATCGCTGGGTAATACATGGAATGATATCCCTCTATGACGCCAGTGCTATTGAGGACTAGACATGCGTCTCATTGCAGTGCACCTGCCTGACAGGATAGTAGATGATATCCAGCAGCTCGTCGAGAAGGGTCTCTATCCTAACAGGTCGGAGGCAATCCGGATTGCGATTAGAGACCTTCTGAAGCGAGAACTCTGGGACAGCAATACGCGTCTTGGTGAACGGGCAAGTGAGGTTGTAGGATAATGAGATCGCTGATAGATGCCGCACGTGAGCACAGCAGAGTGGAACGAACAACTTCCACCACGAGGGATATGGGGCAAGCAAGGATTGTGGTGGTTGGCTGTGGAGGGGCGGGCAACAACACCGTTAAGCGGCTGATGACCATTGGTGTACAAGGCGCAGAGTGTGTAGCAATCAACACTGACAGACAGCATCTTGCAGTCACCACAGCTCACAGGAAGCTCCTCATAGGAGAGCGAATCACGCGAGGCCTCGGAGCTGGAGGCTATCCTCATGTTGGCCGTGCGGCTGCAGAGGAGTCGACAGGCCAGCTGACTGAGCTTCTCCGTGATGCCGACCTTGTCTTCATTGCAGCAGGCATGGGCGGAGGTACTGGAACAGGAAGTGCCCCGGTTGTGGCTGAGATTGCCAAGAACAACGATGCCATTGTAGTCGGCGTTGTGACAATGCCCTTCAGTCTGGAGCGAACGCGCATTGACAAGGCGAAGGCGGGACTCGCTCGACTCCAGGAGAATGTCGATACTGCAGTTGTGATTGACAACCAGAAGCTCATGGAACTGGTCCCCGACTTGCCTCTTGAGGAAGCATTCGGCGTAGCTGACGAGGTCCTTGCCAACATGGTGAAGGGCATCACTGAGACCATCACAATGCCCAGCCTGATCAACCTCGACTACGCAGACGTGCGT
Source organism: Candidatus Thorarchaeota archaeon (assembly GCA_016839445.1). Taxonomy (GTDB): domain Archaea; phylum Asgardarchaeota; class Thorarchaeia; order Thorarchaeales; family Thorarchaeaceae; genus SMTZ1-45. The sequence continues at coordinate 57,041 of JAEOUG010000046.1, read as the reverse complement.
TCGATAATATGTAACGGCGGTGTTGCTCTAGTCGGACTAGGAGAGGCCACTGGAAATGATAGGGCGAATGATGCAATCAGGAATGCCCTCAACAGTCCACTCCTAGAGGTTGAGTGGAGTGGTGCCACAGGAGCGCTCATTCACATCACTGGCGGGCCTGATATGAGCCTCGCAGAGGCAAACAAGGTTGGTGAACTGGTTTCTGAGAAGATGAGCCCAGATGCAAATGTGATTTGGGGCGCTAGGGTTGATCCTCGACTGAGCGGTGTTCTCAGAGTCATGCTCATTCTCACTGGAGTGAAGAGCCCGCAACTCCTACCACGCTCTAAGGAGGAATCTGGATTCTCCACCGCAACAAAACGACTGGCTGAATTCGGGGTTCTGAGTCACAGCACTGAGTCCCTCAGTTCTGCAAAAGTCCGAGCCAGAGCCTTCGGAAAGCTCCCCGAGTCAACTCGATCGACCTGGGAGGATCGGCTCAAACCTCTGGAGCGTACTCTGTCTTCGCGTCGACCCGCAAAGGAAGTTGAAGAGAAGAAGAAGATAGACCCCGACGAGCTTGGTCTCAGAAGGCTACTTTGAAGATACATGTCAGATGTCGCTGCAAGTACCTAGTGTCGACTAGATTGGTCTGGAGCTGGTGTGAACAGACTGATTTCCATAGACCCTATTCTAGCCCTCTGTCCCTGAACCATTCCTCGGCGACGGCCTTCACTCTCTCGTAGAGTGGTCCGCTACCTTCTACGCCATCGACGTTGACACGAATCTTGTTCATCACAACGATGGTGGCTGTTTCAGGGAAATAGCGTACTCCACCGGGTGGAAAGCTCTTCTCCAATTCCTTGGCAAGACCTTCAAGGCTGACTTCCTCCTCTGCAACAGCAAAGGAAGCAATGCTATCACCATATAGGAAGATCTTCGGAATCTGCTTCCCATCCTCATGGTCAGTCACATCTGCAAGGATGATGCTCAGGGTATTCTGATCGATTCCCTTCAGAGTGCCTGAGTATTTCTTTCCATCTTTCATCTGGACTTCAATCGAGCCTCCGATGACAGCCGCAAGTTCGCGGTTGAAGGCTCTCATAGTTGCGACATCTGACATCTAGTTTCACCACTGATTTCAGTAAAGCTCTTCGGACGGGCCGGGGTTTTTGGTTTTAAAACTGCTGCTATCGCCAGCAGAATCTCGATATCCGGATGTTGCCGCCTAAGAATGACATATTAGCCTCATGCATTGAGCTGCCGTAGCGTCATGGTGAGGTCACTAGATTGACAGAGTCTGATGTTCACTTCGCTCGAGCCTACCTTCGGGAGGAGGCGATATACACCAATCCATTTTGTCCTGGCTGTGGGAACGGAATCATAGCTAACGCGTTTCTAAAGGCCGTGAAGAGTCTGGGTCACACGGATCTCAGCAAGTTCGCTTTCGTGTCCGGTATAGGATGTGGGGCCTGGATACCGTCCCCCCACTTCATGGCGGACACCCTCCACACAACCCATGGACGCGCCATCGCCTTTGCTACAGGGCTCAAGCTGTCAAGACCAGAACTCAATGTTGTAGTGATCAGCGGTGATGGCGATCTGGCGGCCATTGGAGGCAATCACCTCATTCACGCAGCTCGAAGGAATATCGATATGACTGTCATCTGCAGTAACAACTACATCTACGGAATGACAGGGGGCCAGATGGGACCCACGACCTTCACCGGTGACAGGACTAGTACTAGCCCCTATGGAAACCCCGAACGTCCATTCGACCTTGCTAGGCTGGTCGCAGCCGCCGGGGCGAACTACGTCGCCAGATGGACCACGGCTCATCCTAATCAGGCATCAAGATCTATGAAGACTGCCTTAGAGCGTAAGGGATTCTCGTTCATCGAGATGGTCAGTCAGTGTCCGACGGCCTATGGTCGTCGTACGAAGACCGGAGGTCCAGTTGAGATGATTGAATGGTTCAAGAAGTTCCCAGTCCGCAATAAGGACGAACCCTTGGATCAGCGAATCCCAACTAGAGATAGCGTGGACCTTGGTGTGTTTGTAGACAGGAATGAAATGGACTTTGAATCCTACCTCGCCAAGATCTACAGCGAAATTGGGAAGTGAGCATGGTGAGGACGGAGATTCGTATTGCAGGCACAGGTGGCATGGGTGTTGTCCTTGCCGGAGTGATACTGGGCCACGCGGCCGCGGTCTATGCCAATTTGGAGGCTCTGCAGAGTCAGAGCTACGGTTCTGAGGCGAGAGGTACTGCTGCCAAGAGCGAAGTCATCATCAGTGACAAACCGATTCACTACCCAAAGGTCCGGTCCTCTGACTACTTCATTGTGATGTCCCAGAAGGCTCTGGACATGTACCTGTCAGGTGCCAAGAAGGGTAGCGCGGTCATAGCCGACCCAGACCTGGTGGACACGTCTTCTATTCGGGAGTACGAACTTGTGGAGGTTCCTGCAATGGCCACAGCCGACAACCTAGGTATGCGGCTTGTGTCCAACATGGTGATGCTCGGGGCATTGGTTCAGAAGTCAGGTCTGTTCCCCTTGGAGTATTTGGAGAATGCACTCAACGAACTTGTCAGCGTGAAGGCTCTCCAGCTCGACATAGACGCTGTTCGAGCGGGTGCCAAGATCGTCTAACCTCCGTGGACGAGCGGAAGCACGACCAAGACATCGCCGTCACCTAACGTTGATTCAAGCCCCCCAGTGATCCCGATGTCAACTCCGTTCAGGAGAATCAGAGCATCGCGGTCGACATCTTCAGGGCTCTTCCAGACCTCTGCAACGTATTTCTCTTCCTTGATGACCAGCTCTAGGACCTTCCTAACCAGTAGTCCGTCAGCTGAATCTATTGCGAGCTGTCCGTCGGTGATATGATTGGCAATCGGCCCCCGGAAGCGTATTGTGACGGTCATCTTACTCGTTGCGACCAAGAGATTCTTTGATAAAGGAAACGGAACCTGCTGTAGTGTCAAGGTCTATATGTCCCAATGCCCGGGGGACAAAGCCATGGAGAGCGAGCAGACAGAACTTGAGCCAGCAGTGGACAGCACATTCGCTCGAGTCTTCGGTCTGGAAGGACCTACCGAAAACGCTGTACGATTGATCAAGATACTCGTAGTCATATTGCCGTCCTTCGCCATGAGCTTCCAAATCAGCACGACCTTCTGGATGATACACATCGCCGAGAGCCTTGGCAACGGTGACTATTTGGCAGGGCTTACTCTGGTGGGTGTTCTTGTCGTCATTCAAATGGCGATTCAGACGTTGCTTGACTATCCGACAGGAGCCATCGGGGACTGGGTTGGCCAGCGTTTCGTCATATCCTCCGCGCTCATCTGCTATGCCTTGGCTTTCTGGATCACATCCATTGTGGATGAGAACTCCCCCTTCATTCTCTTCGTCCTCATCTACGCACTCATGGGCTTGGGGGCCTCTCAGGAGAGTGGTGCCTTCAACGCCTGGTTCGACAACAACTACAGAGTGGCCATGCCACATGACAAGGATAGAAAGATGTACGGCGTGTTCTGGGGTCGAATGGGCATGGTCTGGCAGGTGTCCTCCGTCCTCGTGCTCCTCCCGGGTTCTTGGCTTGCGATGCTATACGCCCGTCAGCTCGTATTTCAGATGCAGGCAGTCTTCTCAGTAGTCTTGGCCCTCCTGGTATTCAGACTGATCAGAGACCTTCCCGGAGTGAGAGATGAGAAGGATGAGCGCCCATCATTGAGTGAGTACGGAGGTCTGCTTAAGGATGGCTTCAAGTTCCTCTGGTCATCCCGGTTCATCTCCTACATCATGATGGGTGAGATTCTCCTGTGGAGTACTGGACCGGTCTGGTGGAACATCCTGCTCTTCCCACTCTACTTCAGCTACCTCCTAACTGAGGTAGCGGTCTCATCATATAGGACTTGGATATTCATCCCGCAGGCTCTACTGAACGAACGGTCTGGAGTCTGGGCAAAACGCTTCGACGCAAAGAAGTGGATACCTAGATTCAGATTGCTCGAGTTCGGTAGTGTGGTCTTCTATCTCCTCCTAGCCATCATTACGTACCAGCTACCAGCACCTGACCCTGAAACGACTGATATCGTCAGTGTGGTCATCCCATTCATCAACCTCTCGATTCTTGAGCTGCCGGTACAGTCCGTGTTGCCTGCCGCCCTTATGTTCATCACCTTCATTTCTCTGGGTATCTTCGGAGGCGTTGGTGGTATTCTCAAACAGAGAGTGATGCTTGACGTAATTCCGAACCGTATTCGCAACTCCATGTACTCTCTTCAGCCAACTCTGGTCATGCTTGTGTCAATGCCGCTCATCTTCCTCTTTGGGTGGCTGGTGCCTAGGTCGGGCTTCCCCCTCGCCTTCGTCCTGTGTGCTCTCATCTGCCTCGTTGGAGTCTACCTCATCAAGAAGGCCTTCGACCAGCCGATTCCGAAGGCCGAGGATCTTGTGCCGGCCACAGAGAAGGAGCGCGAAGAGGTCGAAGAGCTTGAGGTCACTTGAGAACTAGACGCCCAACGACTTCTTCAGGACCTCAGGATTGAGGCTGCCCGCCTTGTGTACAGTCCTGCTCTCTATGTGACCGACTGTGACCTCCGCCGGACTGAACAGCATTCGGTCCACCTCATAGAAGTCGAAGCCGACGCTCTTGAAGAGGTCATAGAATGGCTGCCCATACTGCTTCGAGTGGTTTGAGGGAATGCGATTGATGACCTCAGCAATGCGTGGGTCCTCTTCTCTTAGAAAGAAGAATGTCCTTCCTCCGTAGAGAATGCAGTCGTTTGTAGCGCCCATAGCCTTGTTGTCATCTTCCATGACTGGCGCAATAGGTGCAACACCATACCCCCTTCTGATGTTGGACAGATCAATGCCGAGCTCGTGCATCTTGTGCATGCCAACTTCGACGATTCTCGCAGAGATCTGCACAGACCCTGCCAATGAAGCAGTCGGTACTACGATGCAGGTGAGGTCAGGAGGCTCTATGCCACACTTCTCTGCAATGTAGTTCGTGACTTTCTCAGTCGGCATGGTTCTCGTCTCTAGGATAATCACGCCTGAGCTGTGGTCGTCGGCATAGCCCATCTCCTCGTAGAGGTTCTTCTCTGCTCTGGAAAGGGCACGCGCTGGGCCGGAGCCCATGGCAGTGAATGTTCCAGTACTTATGGTCCACCCTGAGTACTGCGACCCCAGAGTGGCCAGTACTGGCCTGTCCGTGGCAACGACAACTGCCGGCAAGTCAAGGTCGCCGATTGTGACCCTTGTCATCCGAACTGAGCCTAGGCCTCCCATGCAAACCTCTCCGATGAGACGGCCAAGCTCGTCGCTGCCTCTGGCATTGATACCTGCGTCAACTATGGTGCATCCGTTCTCCAAAATGCGTATGTCGCACTCCAACTTGTCTCTCTTGTCGAGTATCTCCTCTACGGCTTCGAGAGCCTTTTCGTTGACGCTGTGCTGCACGACACCATCACCTAGACAGAAGGTGCCTGTTCGCGGCATCTCGAAGGTATATTTCTTCGTATGTGTTCTCTTCCGCGAAGTCCCCTAGAAACTTCATCCATCGCTCGCCGGAACCAATCGTCTTAGTCAAGAAGTCTGGGCGCCGTGAGTGAAGATACCTCAGGTAGTAGCCTATGAACTCCCTCTGTGATGTGCCGCTGAACTTGTAGGTTGGAAGCATTGACTTCACCGAGCCAAGACAGACAATCATCCCTCGCGTTGCCTGTATTCCGATTCGGTCCTCCATGTCCCCCGACACAATGATGGTCCCTCCCATCATTCGTGCGGCTGCCGGCGCCCCCACATTCCCTCTTACTGCAATGAAGCCTCGTCGCATGTGCGATGCCATCTCACGCCCTACGTTTCCTCCCACATACACCCTGCCCCCCATCATGCCTTCCCAACTGCCACGGTAGCCAGCACAGAGGTAGTCGCCCGCATCTCCCTCAATCTGGATGTTCCCACCCTTCATCTCTGCAGCTGCCCAGGAGTCTACGGAACCTGAAACATGGATGCGGCCCGAAGCCATCTCTGCACCAAGATACATTCCGGCGTTGCCCCTGACATGGATTGCCCCTCCCGCCATCTTCTGTCCGATTCTCTTGACTCTCTCAAGATCGCCCTCCACAATGATTGTCGTTGAGTCTGCAGTCTTACCCGCGCTTCCACTGATGTCGAAGAAGTCTCCCAGTGTCAAGGTCTGGTTTCCCTGATACACTTCTAGTCTCCTCATCTCTCCGAGCTTCTTTCCGGCGAAGGTACTCGGCATGATGCACTCTGCTTCAAGGGGTAGATCGAGTGCATGAGCCAATGAGAGAGTGACAGGCATATCAGACCTGGAATGGATGCCACCTTAGATAAAGGCTCCCAGTTCTCTCGACGGAACAGAGAAAAGAGCATCCTGAGCATGGACAAGTCTGCTGGTGGCTTACCATGGAGATCAACGGCGTGGAGATTGAGGACACCTTTGCTGAAGCCTTTGGGATGCATATGAATCGCACAATCATCACTGCCTTTGACGAGGACTGGGCCCGGACCACAGCTTTGGAGGCAACAGGATTCGGCACCTCCATAATCATGTGTCCTGTTGAGGCGGGCATCGAGTGTGTTCTCGATGCTAACGAAACTCCGGATGGTCGACCGGGAGTCCGTGTGATTTTCGCTGCGGCGAAGAAGGAAGTACTTGAGGAGCAGCTTCTGGCGAGGATTAGTCAGTGTGTGCTCACGAGCCCTACCGCCTGTGCATTCGACGACACACCAGATCCTAGGGGGTCCTACTCCATCGGAAAGCAAATCTCGCTGTTTGGAGATGGCCACCAGATCAAGAAGGGACCGATCGATGGTCGTGTACTCTGGCTCATACCCAGAATGAGCGGCACCTTCGTCGTTCAGAATGAGTTCGGCCGGACAAAGGGAGTTGCTGGAGGAAACATCATCTACTTCTGTGAGAATCTGGAGTCCGGGATGACAAGCGGGAAGGCTGCAGTCCGTGCCATTGAGGAAGTCGAGGGGGCATACACGCCTTTTCCAGGTGGGCTTGTTGGCTCCGGATCCAAACCATCCTCCAAGTACAAAGGGCTACTTGCCTCAACGAATGAGCGCTATTGTCCGACTATCCGTGCCGCCATTCCTGACACTCATGTTCCGGAAGGATGCGAGTTCGTCATGGAGATTGTCGTCAACGGGTTGAACGAGGAGGCTGTGGCTGCCGCAATGAAGACCGCCATCGATACCGTGTGTACTCATGAAGGAGTCCTGAAGGTGAGTGCGGGCAATTTCGGCGGAAAGCTCGGCAAGTACAAGATTGGTCTTCACGATTTGTTGAAGTGACCTCTCACAATTCGTACTTGGTAGAAATCTTTATACCATCTCATCATGCGGAATCCGAAATGACGAAGCGGTGGCTCGTCACACCAAGGCCCCAGTAGCTTAGACCGGTTAGATCGCCTCCTTGGTATGGCACAATCAATTCGTTTGTGCCCCACTCAGGAGGAGGCCGCGAGTTCAAATCTCGCCTGGGGCTCCATCTTCCTTCTGAATCTACTCAATGACTGTGATTGTAACGCTTGGCAATCTCTTCAGTCGTCAGACACGACTCTCTCTTCAGGCGTTCCTTAGCCCGGAGCTTGATTAGTGAGTGGATGGCGAGATAGACTCCGATTACTCCCATTAGCACAATCCCGAAGACCAGCCCAATGACATGCATGAGAACCTCTTGAATTGTGTAGTAGTTCGATGTGGCTATCAGAATGGTCAGCAGGGACAACGAGATTGTCAGTATGCCAATACCCGTTCTCAGCTCTGCCAAGTAGGTTCGCTTCTCGGCCTCAATGGTGCGAATCAGCGCCATGGAGTTCCTGATTTCTTCATCATCGTTGAGGTGATTGTCGAGAGGGTTCATCAATTGTCAGTTCCTGCAGTCCAGTTCAGTCATGTGCCTGTAGTCTTTTCTTGGCCATGATGAGTCGTGCCTTCTCCGGTCCTACAAGTTCGGAGATTCGCCTGAGGGCTTCGTCGTCATCTAAGTGGTCCAGCCATTGCTCGATGCTTCGCTGTACGGCAGGGGAAAGATCCTTGGCCAGCTTCTTGGCTCGCTCCTTCCTCGTCAAGTCGAAGTCATCTGGACCTAGCAGGCTCATCTGTATCATCATAGAGTCTGTGAGTAAGGTTATGATTCTATTGCTATCGGACCCCGCGACATCCAATATTCTTATAACCTCAGTACTGGGGTGGGCGTCACGACCACGATTTCTTGGACATGGGTCGGTGGTCTAGCTTGGCTATGATTCCTGGTTTGGGTCTTGCGGACAATCGTTCGCTGGCAAGACTCCAGGGGATCCCCGGTTCAAATCCGGGCCGGCCCACCATTCCTCTTCTTGTCGTAGTCCGTGAAACCATCACCAGAATCGTCAGTTGACGTCACTATAGTTTTCCACATCTACGGAAAACGCTTCTAGGAGCCTGCCAGAGGTGTTCCAGACCAGTCGATTTCGGCATACTTCGACAATAGTCGAAATCCTTATGTTCAAGCCATGGCGCCTCGAAGGCAATGTCGTATCAGTCGTCGGTTCGAGACCGGCTTGCCCGGAGAATCGCAGGGGAGATTGCACTGTCCGACACCCCCGGTCAGACCATGAAGATGTGGCGCGAACGATTCAGGCTTCCACAGATTGTACTCGCCGAGCATCTCGGTATCAGTCCCAGCGTGATAAGCGACTACGAGTCAGGGAGAAGGAAATCTCCTGGAACTTCTACGATTCGCCGTTTTGTGCACTCCCTCCTCACACTGGATGAACGGAACGGTGGGCAGGTGGTGTCCGCATTCGTCAGGCTGATGGATGTGAGTCTTGTTGACCTTAACATCGTGCTTGCCATGGCTGACTTCACCTCTCCACTAAAGGGGAGGGAGTTCTGCAAGCGCCTGAAGTGCACAGTCCTGGCTGGCGAGAAACATCTGGACCGTGAGATCTTCGGTTATACTCTTGTAGACGTCGAGAGAGCTGTCAAAGAACTCGATAGCGACGCCTTCCTGAAGCTTTTCGGCGCAACGACAGAACGTTGTCTTCTCTTTACAAAGGTGAACACCGGAAGAGCTCCCATGATAGCAATTAAGTCTCAGGAGTTCAAACCATCTCTGGTGGTCTTGCACGGCGTGGGTGAGGTAGATAGGCTTGCCATTGAGCTAGCTGATCAGATGCGTATCCCGCTCGCAGTAAGCAAGATTGCGAACCTTGACCTACTCATCAAGGAACTCCGGGGAACGGACCCCTCCTAGGTCAGAATCATCTTGAGTATGGCCATTCTCAGAATAACGCCGCTGTAGACTTGGTCGAAGTACTTGGCATGCGGCGTGTTGTCGATTTCGGCATCTAGCTCATCGACTCTTGGAAGGGGATGGAGAATCACAGCGTCCTCTCTCATCAATGGCAGGTGCTCGCTTGTGAGTCTGAATCTTCCCTTGACCTTGTCGTACTCTCTGATGTCTGGGAACCTCTCTTTCTGGATTCTCGTCATATAGATGACATCAACATCCTTGACAGCATCTTCTACATTGTCCACTTCCACTACGTTGACTCCAGCTTTCTTCATCTCATCAATGATGGCGGGTTTCATTCTGAGCGCCTGAGGGGCGGCGAGCTTTATCGTGACATCATAGAGACTTAGTCCCATACCCAGTGAGTGGACGGTCCTGCCATACTTGAGGTCCCCGCACAATGATATCGAGAGCCCATCTATCTTCCCCTTGAGTTTCTTAATCGAGTAGAGATCAAGCAGTGCTTGAGTTGGATGCTCTTCGGAGCCACTGCCCGCATTGATGACTGGCACCGACGAGAACTCGGCCGACACTCTTGCTGACCCGTCCAAGGGGTGTCGTATCACAATGACATCGGCATATCTCTCAACAGTCCGTATAGTGTCCGCCAGTGTTTCTCCCTTTCCTCCTGCGCTGGATGTACCTGCCTCGGCGAAACCAAGGACGCTTCCCCCCAGGCGAAGCATGGCGCTCTCGAAAGACAGCCGAGTGCGAGTTGAGGGTTCGAAGAACAGGGTTGCCATGATCTTGGATTCCAGGATTCTGCTCCTCTTCACAGCGACTGCTTCCATCTCTGCCGCAACGCTAAGAATCTGGTCAATACGCTTCCTGTCAAGATCCTGCATGCTAATCAGATTGCGGAGTTCTCCCATTCTGGAATCCACCTTTGGCGGAGGCGACTTCCTATCCTCTTTAAGCTTTCCAGAATTCTCACTAGCTAATCAGAATTCGAGTTCCTGCCATAGCTCCTTGGCACATCCACATGACGGAGGGTCAAGCCTGCCTCCTTCACAAGCTGACCCGCAAGCTCGTCCTTGTACTCCTCTATGTAGACAATCTCTCGAATTCCTGCATTGATTATCATCTTTGTACAGATACTGCAGGGCCTTGTCGTGCAGTAGATGACTGCATCCCTCACACTGACGCCATGGTAGGCTGCCTGGATTATCGCGTTCTGCTCCGCGTGTAGTCCTCGACAGAGTTCATGCCTCTCTCCTGGCTTCACTCCCATCTCATTACGAATGCAGCCCACATCCTCGCAGTGCGGTAGCCCCTTGGGTGCACCGTTGTATCCAGTGCTAAGTATCTGTGACTCCTTTACGATGACCGCACCTACCTGATTCCTGATGCAAGTACTCCTTGAAGACACTAGATCTGCAATCTCAAGAAAGTACACGTCCTTGCTCTTCCGGGTCATCGTATGTCATCCTCTTCTCTGGCTGTCCACGATGCAGTCTGCATCACTTATGAAGTTCTCCACGGCTCTGATTCCCAAAGACGGATGCGAAAGGTAAAAAGACCAACGGGAGGGGATGTACAAAGAAGACCCGAGTTGATACCTGTATGAGGAAGCGAGACGGAGTAATCTTTTGGCCCGCGTACTTTGAGAAGAACTACTCGAGAGAAGAGGGGCGGAAGATTCCGGCCAATCTCGCTGCTGAGAACGTGAACATCGAGGTTCTTGAGGCCGCAGCCAAATCAACAGGGTTTGAATACAAGGTGGAGCAAGCCAAACGCTACCCGAAGAGCTGGTCCGAGAAGCGCGGCTACGTGGTCCTCACAAACCCTGAAGGACACAAGAAGAAGCGGCTTCTGCTCATGCTGGCGAAGGGTGTGCGTAGAGCAGTGGCACAGCGAGAGTCCGCGCGCGCCCAGGCACAGAAGAAGAAAGGCAAGCGGAAGAAGGTCCGAAAGTAGCCTAATACGAGGTGGTTCTGTGAGACGACTGGGTAAGGTTCTACATGTTTCTTCACGCGGGTCCCTTGTGCTGCGTACTGACAAGACACCCCCTATGGGAAAACAGGCTAGAGTGCTCGACAAGAAGGCCCAAGAGATAGGAATCATAATCGATGTCTTTGGCCCAGTGAAGTCCCCGTTTGTTTCTATCAGGCCGAAAGGGAACATTGACCCTCAGAAACTCGTTGGTCAGATGCTCTATCTGGTCAAGGAATGATGTACACAAGTGAGCATCCGTGTTTCTTCCAATACTGCGCGCTGCAATTCTGCCTAGCAGCTTCCGAAATTTAAATATCGGTCGATGTAGTCTGTCCACTATTGCCACGTGTCTATTCCAAAGGTCATTTCAATGAACGATGTTGTCGACCAGGTCTTTAGCGCCCTCAGGGCAGCTGGTGAGGCCGGTCTGAACATCGAGGAACTTGTGAACAGGCTTGGCGTTGACTCAAAGGAAATATCCTTGGCGATAACGACTTTGACTTCCGAGGGAAGAATCGTGCAAAAAACAACAGAAGATGAGAGATACATGATCCGAACGCCGCTAGTTGAGGAGTCCGAGTCAGGCCGTCTGTCAGACATAGATGGCTGTCCGTGCTATCACTGCATGCGAATAGGAAGATGCGGGATACGACAGCCAGATTCTCCAGTGACCTGCAAGGAATTCGAAGAGTGGATGCATGCAGTAGTAGTCTAGCTTTCTGGCTCTGCATCCTCTGATTTACGTTCCTTTGGCCCGGTGACAAGAAGGTAGATTTCAGCGCTCTTTCTCCGAGAAGCCGGCGGCTTGATTAGCTTCACAGAGTTGAACTTCCTTTTTGCATCCTGAAGGAGCTCTTCGAATCCGGGTCCTTGGAAGACCTTCGCAATGGCCTTCCCCTCAGGGGAGAGTATTTCTTCTGCAATTGAAAGAGTGCGTTCCACCAAGCTCAGCTGTCTTGCCACATCTAGATCCCATTGACCTGAAACATTCGGAGAGCAATCTGAGAGAACAAGGTCCGCCGAACCGCCGACAAGAGCCTTGATTGAGTCCATTGTCTTGGCATCGAGAATGTCTCCCTGCATGAACTTGACCCCTTGGAGCGGAGGCATAGGATTGAGGTCAACGGCCACAATCTCCAGACTTGGGTCCAACTCTCTGAGAACCTGAGTCCATCCACCAGGGCTCGAGCAGAGCTCTACGACTCGGTCTACTCCCTTGAGAAGTTTGTGTCCCTTGATCATCTGCTTGAGTTTGAATGCCGATCTACTCCTGTACCCCTGGCTCTTAGCTGCCTTGTAGTAGTGCTCACCTCTTCGCTCCTTTTCGCTTCTTCTCGCCAACAGGTCTCACCTACTACTCACAATGGTCTTCACGATTTCTGCAACAACATCTGCTGGTGCGTCCGTCCGTATGGCTGTTGTACTGAAATGGGTTCTTGTTGCACTATGTCCCGCCTCGTGCAATCCATCAATCACGTCCACATTCTTCGGCGCTGTGATGTTGTGGAGGTCGCAGAGAGCGTGTAGATCTATGAACGTCTTACCTGTAAGGGCTTGCTCATCTGTTATTCTCTCAACGATATCTGCCATCTTCCGATGATAGATTGAGAGATTCAGTTTCTGAAGGATTCCTGTAGCTGCATCAAGGAACTTCGGTTCGTATAGTTTCCCAATCCAGAGAGGCCCGGCTTCCTGCCGCTTTCCATCGCAATCCGACGCATGTTCGAACTCCTTCACACTGGCACCTATTGGCACGCTTATGGACCTCATGCACTTGGGGCAGTATTGGATCATGCCAAGATTCGTTGTCTGACGGTTCGACAACCTCCTGTCCGCCACAATCCTAGCCCAGATTCTGATGTAGTGGTCTCTGCTGAGAACGGCTAAGGGAGCCATCGCGCGGTCATTGGAACCCGCAACTCGATAGACGTGCCCCAAAAGGAGCCTTACGGCAATCTCATGCACAAAGGGAGCTCTGATTGAAACACCTCCGTACTTTCTCAGAGATACCTTTGGATACACACCACATAGAGCGGGCATGTCTGTGGCAGTGGCTGCCAGGAGCCCTCCATTCGGATCTAGTGACTGTACCGCTGCATTCAGGTATGGAGCTGGCGAACCGAAGGGATCGATGTCGACGAAGTCGAATCTAGATTCTCTTGACTCAGTCAGGAGCAGAACCTTTGCATCTCCGACCCGGGTTTCGGCACGGTCTGTGAGGGCGAGGCGTTCTAGATTCCTCTTGGCAAACTCAATCGCTTGGGGATTCGCGTCAAACATCTTCGCCTTGAAGTCCCCCTCGCACTCATTGAGGTACCTCAGCGTTCTCACACCCGATCCTGTAAGCGGTTCGCAGATATTCTTCAAAGGGGTTTCAGTCAGATACGCAGAGAGCATGAGCACAGAGATGTCTCGATTCAGTCGCATCCTGGGATTGTAGAAGACTGGCATGCTTGTTGTGGGCTGACCCTTTTCCTGACTGTAGTGGTCCACATCTGCGCTGAGGAAGGTTGTCGAACCCTCTGTGTACTCTCTCTGTACGGTCATTCATTGGGCTTCTCTCTGGTTTCGCTAATAAGCCGATGGGCGCGTGTCAGTGGGCCTCTCCAATGCGTAATCGGAACTTCTAAGAACCTACGGCTTCTCTCCGACTCATCGAAACCACCCAATGAATAGGTGAAGAGAATGACAACAAAGATCAAGATTCAGACGAACAAGGGCGACATCGTCGCAGAACTGTGGAGCGATGATGCAATCAATACAGTGAAGAACTTCACAACCCTTGCTCAGAAGGGCTACTATGACGGCCTGAAGTTCCACAGAGTCGTTCCTGATTTCGTGATTCAAGGCGGTGATCCCAAAGGCGATGGGACTGGCGGACCCGGCTATGCGATTCCCTGTGAGACCCGAGGGCACAGGCAGAAGCACAAGGATGGCGCTTTCTCCATGGCCCATGCAGGCCGAGACACAGGTGGGAGCCAGTTCTTCGTTGTTCTGAACGGTGACAACTGTAGGCATCTCGACAAGAAGCACACCGTGTTTGGACAGACCATCGAAGGGCTCGATGTGGTCAAGAGCATCAGTCAAGGTGACACAATGGTCAAGGTTGAGATTCTCGAGCTGGACCCAGCCATTGAGGCTCACGAATTGCAGACTCTGAAGTCGTGGAGATAGCCTATTCCAGTTCTCAGCCAAGCAAGAGGCGCCAGAGTGTAACTATCCCGATGATGATTACTCCAACTGCTATCAGATGAGTCAGGTTGCGCTTGCTGGACTTGGAGACCATGAACGCGGAAACCGGTGTGGCGATAACAGCTCCAATGACTATGCTGGCCAGCAAATCGATGTTTGGTAGTCCGAAGAGGAGATAGTAGCTGGCAAAAGACACCACGCAGATGGCCGCCTCTGAGATAGAAGTTATGGCCACGGAGGCCTTTGGATCTGCGCCTCCTACAATCTGTCCGCTGGTGGCAATGGGTCCATAGCCTCCCCCTGAGATTGCCTTGTTGAAGCCACATAGAGCCCCCAAGGCACCTACTATCCTCAGAGAGAACACTCGCTCGGCGTTGCGGTTGTACAGCATCAAGAAACCCATGACTACAACCAGGATGCCGATGTAGAGCTTCACCAGGAACGGGTCCAAGGCTACTACAAACAGCATGGCGAACAGACTTGCGGCAAGACCTGAAACCAAGAATATTGCCAAGGTGAGCTTCGACTCTCTCACTCTAAGGATGTTCAGGGAACTCGCTCTGTCGTGCATTACTCCTACCAAGAATCCTGTGAGAATCTCACTGAACAGAATCGATGATACCACCGCCACAGGTTCATAGCCTACAATCAACAGCAACGGTGAGAGCACTGTGCCGAATCCCCCGCCAAGTGTGGAGTCGATTGTTTCCATCACAAAAGAAAGAACAACCAACCAGAGTATGAGTTCAAACATCCTCCATCGGTTGGCCGGTCCATTGAAGTCCTGCTCTTATCTGTTAGCATAGCTCACAATTCCTGAGGCAACGTGAAACTACTTATCGTGCGTCGATACTCTGGACTCCACGGGTAAGTACGATGTCGCTACGATTTGGTCTGACGTCCCTGCACCTGCAATCTGTAGTGAACCGGATTGTCGTAGATGGAGTACCGGACTTCTCGCGGTTTGACATTGTCGAGATGGTGCGAGAAGGCGTGGAGGCAGGATTCGGCATTGCCGAGCTCACGACTGATGTGAGGTTTATGGTCCCAGGCTCGCTCTCTGAGAACACTATTCATCGCCTAGCATCACTCAAGGAGGAACTTGGTCACTCGTATACGGTTCATCTACCCCTTTGGTCAATGGAGCCTGCAGCTTTCGACGAGAATGTTCGAAAAGCTTGCGTGAAGTCCAATATCGAGGCGATTGAACTCACAGCCCCACTTGCTCCGGAGTTCTATGTCCTTCATGCCACGGGTGATATGGCCGCAGACTTCAGCAGGCGTCCGATGGGTACTCACACACGTAGTCTGATCTGCATGATGCTCTCTGCTTTTTCGGCCCAGAGCGTTGAGGAAATCCTCACTGCAACAGAGATGGATCCCCTGAAGTTAGCCATTGAGAATATCGAATTCCCGTTTGACATCACATGTGAAATTGCAGAAGAATACGGCACCAGCATCTGCTTTGATACAGCCCACCTGATAACACGAATGTCAGGCAATGAATCAATGATGGAATTCTACAACACCCACAAGAGGCGCATCGCTGAGGTCCATCTTCAGGATGGAACGTACGTGGAATATGACGGAGCAGTGGCTCGCGATGACCATGTGGCCCTTGGCACTGGTGTGATGGGTGATAACGCCCTCCGTGAGTTCCTCGAGGAGCTGCTGAAAGACAAGTTTGCCGGCCCTGTCATCTTCGAGCTGTCAATAGAAGAGGCACAGGCCTCGATGGAGAAGATCCGTGATACCGTATCCTCTGTCATCAGATAACAACATCCAATCTATAACCCACCAGGCACTAGGAGACCTAATGTAATCATGCAAGTTGAAGCACAATGTGGTGGGTACCTTGACTGGGGATGGCTATCCGAAACGCAATGAGTACTGTAGGCCTGGGCTGACATGCCGCTGGTGTGGTCGAGAGATGAACTACGGCGACATCCATGTTCTTGGTCCGCATTGCTCGGTGGCCTGCATGGCAGCTTGGGGTTTCTACGGCTGGATCTTCCTGGGAATCGTTTTCACGGGAATCCTCTTGATTCCTGGGGTCATATGGGGCCTGATTCCACACGACCCTTTCACTACTATTGCCCAGTCTGCGTTCTTGTGGCTTGTCCTAGTAGTTCCAGCCTTGGTGAGCTGGTACTTCAGTATTCTTGGATATCGGGTACGCAGAGCAGATGATCGACCCGAATCCGCTGGTCTCAAGGAGTATGACTCTCGAATTCGAGCATGAAGAATGAGTGTGGTGGGCCCGACGCGATTTGAACGCGCGACATCCGCCTTATCAGAGCGGCGCAATAACCAGTCTATGCCACGGGCCCATGCACTCTCGGTGCTGGGTCAGTGTGGATAAAAACATTATGACTGTGTGACTGAACTTGAGCCTCCTATTCTGCTCTGCTGAGCGCTCTCTTCACCTGGGACTTCAAGGCTTCAATGTGGTTGGGCGCATTGCAGAGCCCATAGGTCTCATGGTAGTCCCGATACTCATCTTCGTCTAACGTATTCAGGACCACAAGGACTGCCTCGAGCTGTTCCTTGGTGAAGTCTGAGAGCAGCTGCAAGTATGCTTGAGCTGTCATGGACTTCTGTGTGCTCGGCAGGTTATATTCTCCTTCACACTTCCATTGCGCTGGCGCAGACAATCAGCCTTTAATTGGGGGCAGATTGCACTCTGCGAGAGGAACAACCGTTGACCGAAGAGAAACTGCCCATCGTCAAGAGCATAGAGGAGATTGATGATCCCATCGCGCGGGAGAAGCTTGACCAGCTCATCAAGGAGCCATGGTGCCAGGGAGCCATGCTCTGGGGAAGCAGAGCAACAGGTTTCGGAGCTCCTGGTACTGATTGGGATGCCCTCATCTATGTCACTGAGGAGTACTATGACTCGCTCGAAGTCAAAGACACTCTATGGCTTGAGTTTGACGAGTCTGTGGAACCAAGGCGGCTTGTCATTGACTTCTCTCCGGTTGCAGACTCGTGGTTCCGCCAGCAGATGGACTCGCCATTGGACATTGATCACTCCCCATATGCAGAAGGTGTTGTGATCTATGATCCTACAGGGAAGCTCGAAGAGTGGCGTCAGAAGCTGGCGGCCTATCCGGAAGAGGACCATCTTGACAGATTGAAGAACAAGTATGTACTCTTTCTGGGTTCTCTCGGTAACGCCGACCTGAACCAGCGTCGAGGATTCACAATCGACTCCAAGCTCAACATGTACAGAGCAGTTGTAGCTGCTGCGAATCTCTGGTTCACTCTGAAGAAGTCCTGGACTCCTCCCCTGAAATGGTGGAGCCGTCATGTTAAGGACATGAACATGCCAGAAGAAACCTACGACATGTTCTGTGACGCCATCGAGGCACCGACCTTCGAGAAGCTGAGAGACCTCTTCAGGCATCTCAAACAGGCCATCTTGGATGAAGGTTATGAGTTTCCGAATGACTCCTTCACAACTTTCCTAGAAACAATCCATGTGAGAGGTCGGCCTGCACAGATTCGTCACAGTTACATGTAGGCTGCTTCAGCGCTCGACAACCGGTTTCCCCTTCAGGACCACCATTGAGAATGAGTCCTTCTGCTGAAGTACCTTGATGTCTTCAAGCGGGTCGATTCCTGAATCCAGAACTACAATGTCTGCAGACTTGCCAGGCTCTACAGTCCCAATCCTACTGTCTACGCGCAGAGATTTGGCAGCGTTCCTCGTTCCCGCAACAATCGCCTCCATCGCAGACATCCCCCCGTACTCAGCAAGCAGAGACATCTCTTCGGCAGGAGCCTTCCCATAGAGCGTATAGGGCAGACCTGTGTCAGTCCCAACAGCGATCTCAATGCCCCCCTTCACTGCATCCTGAACACCCTTCTTGATCAGAGGGAACACCTCCTTCTCCTTGCGAATCATATGCGCAGGAAGTTCTCCCTCGTCGTGGTGAAGCACCGACTCGTAGTAAGTCACGATAGTTGGCATGTAGATGGTGCCCATCTGCTTCATCAGTTCCAAGTTCTCTCTGTTCAATGGATGGCCATGAACTAGAACATCGACACCTGCCAGAACAGTATTCTTGATGCCCAGATCTCCATATGCGTGCGAGTGTGTAGGCTTCCCGACCTTGTGCGCCTCATAGGTGGCAACCCTCAGTTCCTCCTCATCGAACTGGGCGCTCATGCTCTCAGTGTGTGCAGACGAGATGGCTCCAGTGCCAGCCAGTTTTATGAAGTCCACACCTCTGGCTATCTCCTCTCGTACCGCCTTTCTCACGGCATCAGTTCCATCTGCCTCTAGGCACCCAGAACCCGGGTCGCGGCCGCCGGTGATTGTGATCATTCGTCCTGACACCAGCACCCTCGGTCCCTTGATGATGCCTTTCTCAAATGCCTGCTTCACCGCGAATGAGACCTTCCCCCTCGCTCCTGCATCAGCCACCGTCGTTATTCCGAAGTCCAAGAGCCCCTCCACAAGACGAGCTCCTCTGATGGCCATGAATTCGTCATCAAGTGCGCGAACGGCCGCAGGATCCAGAGTCACTCCATCATAGCAGACATGAAGGTGTGCATCCACCAGTCCGGGCATCACTACTCTATCTGAGTAGTCCAGGACTTCACAATCGGCGGGGCGGTCAAGGTCTGACCCGACGTCGACAATCACGTCCTCCTCAATGAGTACTTCCACATCCTTGAGAGCCCTACCGTCCCCGACAATGAGGTTTCCAGTTCTGAGGAGAAGTGCCATTTGAGTCACCACTAGAGTTTGAGTTTGAAGATGTATTCCTCGTCCTTAATTGAGAGATTGCTCTCAATGACCTTCCCCGTCCTATGGAGGAAGCGAATCATTGGCTGGTTCTGGGGATGGACATATGCAATGAAGGCATCGACGCCCTTGCTCTTGGCAATCCTCATCAGGTGATTGAGCAGGAAGGTGCCTATTCCTCGGCTCTGATATTCGTCTTGGACCAGCAATGCGAATTCCGCCTCGTTTGTGCTTCTGTTTAGAAGATAGCGTCCGGCACCAATGATTTCCTCGGACTCAGCTTCCTCATCAGGACGGATCACGGCAACGACACTGATGTCTCTTGCCTGGTCGACATTGTAGAAGTCCTGCAGAGTCTGTCTCTGCAGTGTGCGAAGTGGCGTGAGGAACCTGAAGTAGATGCTCTCCTCGCTCAATCCGTAGAACAGGTCCTTGATCCTGTCAGCATCGTCAGGCCTAATGAGCCGGAAATTGACCTCCACTTGGCCATCGGGCCCCTTGAAGGTTTCAACCGTCTCATACTCAGAGGCAAAGTAAGTTCCCTGTACGAGGAATGGCACTTGGTCCTCGAAGACGTAGTGCATGTTCTTCGCTGCTTCTAGAAGATTATTCCTGAAGTCAGGATGAGCTATCGCTATCAGTGAGAGCACGCGCTCTCTGATTGTCTTCCCAGCCAGGCTCGCAAGACCGTACTCAGTAATCACAATGTCAACGTCTCCGCGAGTCGTGACCACTCCTGCACCCTCGCTAAGTCGGGGCACGATCCTCGACACGCTTCCTCCAGCGGCCGTCGAGGGTAGACAGATTATGGCCTTGCCTCCCGGAGACCTCCTTGCCCCTCGTATGAAATCAACCTGTCCTCCGATGCCGCTGTAGAAGCTGTGACCGATGGAGTCTGCACAGACCTGTCCTGTAAGATCGATTTCCAGGGCAGAATTGATGGCAATCATCTTTCTATTCTGACCTATCACGAACGGATCGTTGACATATTCAGTTGGTCTGAAAGAGAACAGTGGGTTATCATCAATCTGATCGTACAGCTTCTTGGAGCCCATGGCGAAACTAGCAATCACCTTTCCTGGATGGAGTGTCTTCTTCTTGTTGGTTACAACTTCCGCATCTATGAGTGGCAGGAGACTGTCACTGAACATCTCCGTATGAATCCCAAGGTCTCTGACTCCGCTATCCATGAGGTTGTTACAGACTGACTGAGGAAGGGCACCTATCCCAAGCTCGAGGGTTGACTCGTTCTCGACAAGCCTCGCAACATAGCTTCCAATGAGATCAATGGTATCGTCAATCTCTGCTCCTTCAAACTCACGAAGTGGTTCATTGTACGGCACAAGATAGTCTATGTCTCTCACGTCAATGAAGGAGTCACCGTGCGTCACAGGCATCCTATCATTCACCTGCGCGATGACCACGTCTGCGCTCTCGGCGGCTGACTTGGTTATGTCCACTGAGATACCAAGAGAGCTGTACCCATACCTATCGGGTGGGCTGACCTGAATCATTGCCACATCAAGAGGCATCCTTCTCTGCGTGAAAAGTGCTGGAATGTCTGATAGCATAATTGGCGTATAGTCTGCACGCCCCTCTGAAACGGTGTTTCTGATGTTGGCGCTCACAAAGAAGGTATTGTGTCGGAACTGGCTCTGGAACCCCGGGTCGGCCGAAGGTGTGTCACCTAGTGTCAAGAGGTGCACTATCTCGTTGTCAGCCATCTGTGATGCGTTCTTTGCCAGTTGTTGCACGAGATGATACGGCACACCACAACCGGTTCCAAGGAATATTCTCTCTCCGCGCTTAATCTTCCTGATTGCTTTCTCCGCAGTCAGTACTTTCTTCTTGTATTTCTCTGCCCAGTTCGCATTGGCCGCCACGTGACATTCCTCGCGATGTAGACCTTCGTGAATAACCGTGATTAATAGGCGTTTGCAAGGGACACTATGAGGAAGCTAGGCGGAAGGCTTTTAGTGCGGAACTTGCCGCCAGCGAGTCAATACCTGACAATCTGATAGGTGAACTCTATCATGTCTGAAGAGAATTTGGGTAATCGTAACCTAGTAGTTCTAGGTGCAATCATTGTGCAGCTTTGTCTGGGTTCCATCTATGCGTGGAGCATATTCCAGAAAGCTCTGTACGAGACCATTGCCGATGGTGGTATGTATGAGTGGGACAAGCTCTGGTCCAATCTACCATTCGCTGCTGGTCTTGCATCTTTTGCGCTGTTCATGATATTCGCTGGACGCTGGCAGGATCGTGTTGGACCACGTAAGGTGGCTACTGTCGGAGGAATACTCCTAGGAATTGGAGTGATTCTCTCTGGCCTTGTCGATGTGCTCGGCTTCAGCGCCAACATAGTGACGGGAACAGTCTATCTGATAATCACTTACGGAATAATAGGCGGAGCTGGCATTGGTTTTGCGTATGTATGTCCTATTGCCGCTCTTGTGAAGTGGTTCCCAGACAAGAAGGGTCTGATGACTGGAGTGGCAGTTGCCGGTTTCGGCGGCGGTGCCCTCATCTTCAACTACGTAGAGCAGTACCTCCTGGGCGTCTACAGCGGATTCATTGGATTTCCTCTGCTAGTCTTGGGTGTCATCTACCTCGTTTTTGTGGTCATTGGCTCTCAGATGCTCGTCAATCCTCCTGCGGGCTGGCTACCTCAAGGCTTCACACCGCCGTCTTCAACTGCTGACGGTGCGGGAACAGGCCTGATGCCTGGGCAGATGGTAAGGACAAGCGACTTCTGGGTTCTCTGGCTCATGTTCGTCTTTGCAGCCACAGCTGGTCTCATGACCCTCGGAAACGTGGTGTCTGCAGCAGGCGAGCTCGACTCCTTGGTCGTGACGCTGGAGCTGGGGGCATTGATAGCAGGAATCATGTCTATCTTCAACGCAGCAGGCAGGATTGTCTGGGGAAGGGTTTCCGACTCAATTGGCAGGAATTCCACCTTCATCCTGATGTTCTTCGTACTAGCGATAGCGATGTTTGCCTTCGCCTTCGTACCCACTGGCACATCTTGGATCATTGTGACAGTTATCGCATCAGTGGTCGGCTTCTGCTTCGGCGGCAACTTCGCCCTCTTTCCATCAGCGACTGCTGACTACTTCGGTTCAGAGCATGTAGGGAAGAACTACGGTGTCGTCTTCACTGCCTACGGTATCGCAGGAATCCTTGGCGCTCTAGTAGCTGGCACATTTGGAGCAATCGCAGGTTACTCGTTGGCCTTCCTGATCACAGGCGTCTTGGCCATCGTGGCAATTGTCTTCACCCTGATCCTCAGGACCAAGCGCGGAGCATAGAAACTTCAATGAGCGGGGCTACACAATCCCCGCTCCTCCCTCTCTTTTTGCATCTTCAGGTCTGTCTGCAGGCTGCAATCTATCCAACGACTAATGGACAATCTTCTTATAGTGCATTTCAGGGCTAGCGCCCAAAGTATCGATGCTTTCAGGTGACATTTTCAATGTCTAGCGAGAAGAAAATCACTGTTACAAGTCAGGAAGAGCGTCGGTTCCCACCACCGAAGAGCTTCATCGACAAGGCCTATGTAAAGAGCCATGACGAACGTATGAAGCTCTGGGAGCAGTCAATCAAAGACCCCGACGGTTTCTGGCTTAAAGTTGCCAAAGATTTGTGCTATTGGAAGAAAGAACCCACCAAGGGCTTCAACTGGAAGAACCCAGTGAATGCTGAGTTTACGTGGTTCGAAGACGGTGTCACCAATATGGCGTACAACTGTCTGGATATGCACGTGAAGGCTGGAAAGGGTGATCAGATGGCAATCATCTGGCAGGGCGATCCTGTGGATGAGAGTCGTACGTTCACCTACAGCGAGCTTCTCTCCGAAGTGAGCAAGGCCGCCAATGTCCTGAAGGGCATGGGCCTCAAGAAGGGCGACACTGTTACCATCTATTTGCCCATGATTCCTGAGCTAGCCATTATCATGCTGGCGTGCACGCGTATCGGCGTCGTTCACAGTATAGTGTTCGGAGGCTTCACTGCTGATTCCTTGGTTGATAGAATCGAGGACTGCCAGAGCAAGGTTCTGATCACAGCTGACGGCTACTACCGCGCAGGAAAGGTAATCCCACAGAAGGAGAATGTTGACAAGGCCCTCGAGAACGTATCAGTCGTTGAGAAGGTTCTAGTCGTCAACAGGATTGGACGTAATGACACACCCTGGACTGAGGGACGTGACTACTGGTATCACGAGCTTTACGCCAAGGTTGATGACAAGTGCGAGCCAGAGTGGATGAATGCTGAGGACTCATTGTTCATCCTCTACACATCAGGCTCCACTGGCAAGCCCAAGGGAGTCCTGCACACCACAGGTGGCTACATGGTCTACACTGCCAAGACATTCCTTGACATCTTCGACTGGCATCCTGGTGATGTTTACTGGTGCACAGCAGACATTGGCTGGATTACTGGCCACTCATACATTGTGTACGGGCCGCTGGCTGCTGGTGCCACTACCATGATGTTCGAGGGAGTCCCTACTTGGCCTGAGCCTGACAGGTTCTGGCATGAGGTCGAGAAGTGGAAGGTGACCCAGTTCTACACTGCTCCTACGGCCATTCGTGCGTTGATGAAGTTCGGCGACGAGCCGGTCACGAAGCATGACCTCTCATCTCTGAATCTCCTG
The DNA here is from genome assembly GCA_016839445.1 of Candidatus Thorarchaeota archaeon. Taxonomy (GTDB): domain Archaea; phylum Asgardarchaeota; class Thorarchaeia; order Thorarchaeales; family Thorarchaeaceae; genus SMTZ1-45. Next base: position 33,201 of record JAEOUG010000046.1, on the reverse strand, counting down.
GGTACAGTTGGTGAGCCTATCAACCCAAAGGCATGGCTCTGGTACCACGAAGTGGTTGGTAAGGAGAAGTGCCCGATTGTCGACACCTACTGGCAGACCGAAACCGGTGGTGTCATCTTCACACCCCTGCCCGGAGCCACATCTACCATTCCTGGTAGTTGCACCTACCCGTACCATGGCGTGGATCCCCTCCTCGTTGCTGAGGATGGCACTCCCTGTGGTCCCAACGAGGGTGGGTACCTCTGTGTCAAGAAGCCGTGGCCTGGTCTCATGAGGACCGTGTATGGCGACCACAAGCGCTTCGTGAACACCTACTGGGTCCAGTACAAGGACCCTGACACTGGCAAGCCAATGTACATGACCGGAGATGGCTCACGGTACAACGATGATGGATACTACTTTGTCATGGGTCGTATCGATGACGTCCTCAAGGTTTCTGGCCACAGGCTTGGCACTGCAGAGATTGAGAGCGCTCTCGTGAAGCATCCCTCAGTCGCAGAGACTGCAGTGGTCGGATTCCCACACGAGATCAAGGGCGAGGACATCTATGCCTTCGTTACTCTCAAGGTCGGCGTTGACAAGAGCGACGAACTCCGCGAGGAGCTAAGGAAGTGGGTACGATCAGAGGTCGGTCCCATTGCCACTCCTGCCAAGGTCCAGTTCGCAGACGCTCTCCCCAAGACCCGTTCAGGGAAGATCATGCGCAGAATCCTGAAGCGCATTGCTGACGGCAAGATCGAAGAGATCGGTGACACCAGCACTCTTGCTGATCCCACCGTTGTTGAGACCTTGGTCGCAGAGCGCATCAAGTAGGCTAATCAGTTTCCGAGAGGTCCTCCGGGGCCTCTCCCAACTCTCTTTTCTTCTGCTGCCTGAACTAATGACTCCAGGAGCAGTCATCTTGAATGTGCTCCTTGTCAGCACGTAGTTCCCAGAATCACTGGAACGTCAATAACCACAGGTCCAGGCTGTCAGTCCGGTGATTCGAATGTAGTCATCATAGTAGTTAGAGCTCTGGCTGTGACCATTGTTATCTACATAGCAGACGGGGCAGCAAGAAGGGCGGTGCCTAACAGATCCATACAGAGTATCTGCACATCCATAACCTGAAAACCGAAACAGACTCTACTTGAGCTATGGAAACCTCCGAATCACCTGAGGCTCAAGGGATTCCATGCATTGGTGATGTGGTGCCAAGCTTCACACTGCGTGGCCCTGATGGCGAGATCAGTCTTCAGAGTGATAGTGCTGGACTCGCCACAGTCCTGACCTTCCTCGAGGATACGATAGCCGACAACGCGCTCTCTCTGGTGGGTATTGTCGAGTGCGTGAAGTCCAATCTGAAGGAGATCCCTGTTCGGTATGTCTGCATCCTCACGGAGCCTGTTCCCGCTCTTGACACCTTCAGAGAGGAGTTCGAGATAACTCTGGAACTGGCAAGTGACTTCGATAGAGTGGCCACCAAGGCATACGGTCTGCTCTCAGACAAGCAGGGGGCATTCACCTCTGTTCCACGTGAGAGCGTCTTTGTGGTCGATGAGGACCTAAGAGTGACCTACAGGTGGATCTCACAGACGAAAGAGGAGCTCCCAGTCCAAGAGGAGATTGAAGCCGCAATCCGAAGCTTGGCGAAGTAGAATCAGCCTAGAATCTGTGTCACTGAAACGATGGCAATCTGTGCCATCACGAACATGAGCAGCAGGAATGTTCCACTTGCCCGTGTGACTCTCCATTTCTTCCTGATGATGGCAAAGAACAGGATTCCCATGCCCAGTGTGAAACCAAGCAGCGTCACCGTCCCGAGACTGACCCCTACACTCGCCGGCACAAACAGGGTGATGAGTCCGAGACCCAGAGTTACGTTCACAATGTTGCTTCCAATCACGTTTCCTATGAGGAGCCTGCCGAACCCCTTCTTAACGCTGTTCAGTGATACCGTCAGTTCAGGGAGTGATGTGCCTATTGCGAGCATTGTGACCCCCACGACGCCCTCCTGAATTCCCCATGCGAGAGTCATGAAGTCTGCTCCTACGACCACTAGTTGCGCTCCAACTGCAATGAAGGCCGCTGCCACGAGTACGACTAGGGCGTCACGCGCAGTGACTCCTACTCTCTCCTCCTGCCCGGTGCCCTCCTGTTCCTCATCCTCCTTCTGGCGAGCCTTTGGACGACCTCTAAGACCCCTCAGTGTGGTCATGAAGCGCAGTCTGATGAGGTACTCGACAAAGAAGAAGAACTGGTAGCACGTCTCACACTCCTCACGACCGTAGTACAGGAAGGAGATGTAGGCCACAAAAAGAACAAGGAGGATGACTGCCTCCCAGAGGACAATGACCCCTGGTGTTAGCGGGTCGAAGATTGATATACCGAGCACGAACGAGATAAGAATCATGATCTTGGCGTCGCGCTCAATAACGATGGCATTTGCAGCAATGGGCGCAATCACGGCCGAGAAGCCAACGATGAGAGATATGTTCGCAATGTAGCTGCCTAAGACATTGGAGAGTGCAAGCGATGATTTCCCAGCGAGAACCGCAGCCGTGCTGGATACGATTTCTGGCAACGAGGTGCCAATGGCAACTATCGTAAGCCCAATGAAGAGCTCTGACACACCCATGCCCTTTGCAATCCTGGAGGCGGACTCAACGAAGTACTCGGAGCCGTATATCAGAAGGACTAACCCGAGTACGAAGACCACCAGGTGGAGGGCAACGACGAATAGCTGCATTTTCGCGTCTGGCCTTGGTAAAACACTCCTAAGAAGGTAACCCAAGCTCCATTGAGTTCAAGCTGTGTAGTAGGGTGAGGCCAACGACTACCACCGCAACAGTCCCCATTGCCACCTTGATGGGGGTAATCACTCCGGCGGCGAGCCATAGGAGCACCAGCTGTGAGGGATCGAGTCCGTAGAAGAACCAGTACGTCTGACCTGGCACCAGAAGGACCACTCTGAACAAAACGTCTGACTCCAGTCCAATGATTCCTGCAAGGGCAAGCAGAGTTGCCATTCTTCTATCTCTGTCCTTGGGCAGCGCGTTCCTTGTAGTCATCACTGAGAAGAGTGTAACCACAGCATATCCTGCAAGGACGTCCCAGATGCCAAATAACGGCAGGCTCCATGAGACCGGATACACTAAGTAGAGCATCAGCAGCACTGTATAGACTCCCATCACTGGCCTCCACTTCCGTCGATATGCCAGTCCCGCCATTCCGCTGCCCAGCGCTGCTCCTACCATGAATACAAGCTCGAAGACGTCTCTGAAGTAGAGCAGATGCCCAATCAGACTTCCAAAGAGGATTGAGAAGAAACCCACAGTCGGTCCCAGAATCACACCTACCAGCGGGCTGAACAGGAATACCCAGGAATCCCAGACGCCACCGTAGAATCCCGGAATCATGGGGATCGCGTCAAGAACCACAACCAGTGCAGTGAACACTGCGATGAGTGCGACTGACCTGCTACCCATGACCTTGCTTTTCAGCGTCATGCTACCATACCTGCTTCAGAAGACGCAGTGCATTACCTCCCATTATCTTGGCGATCTCATTGTCCGAGTAGCCATTCTTGACAAGCCACCGAGGGATATTGATCATCGCCTCTGCGGGATTCTCAAGACCTCTGACATAGTCAGGAAGAGAGTCGACACTGAGGTCATCCGATTGTCTGGGACGAGAGTAGTGTCCCATTCCTGCGTTTGCTGCTCGGTCATCATAGGCCTTGTAGAGACCCACATGGTCTCCGAAGAGGGTGTCGGGGCCACATCCCACATGGTCTATACCCAAGAGCTCTATGCAATACTCAAGATGCTTCATGTAGGTGTCAATGGAAGGCGTCTTCTCTTCATTTGTGGCCGTATAACCGGGCGCTGACTCAATACCAATCACTCCTTCTTTCTCAGCCATGGCCTGCAAGACATCATCAGGAACCATCCTCTTGATTGTGTGTATAGTCTTTGATCCGGCATGTGAAATGACCAGTGGTTTCTTGGAGGACTCGATAGCGTCTCGTGCTGTCTGGTCGCTAACATGGCTCACATCAACCAGCATACCGAGCTTGTTCATTCTGACAATACAGTCATAGCCGAAGTCAGTCAGTCCGCCATCCTTCATCTCGTCAAGCCCCGTCCCCAGCATGTTCGACTCGCTGTAGACTAGACCCATGGACCGAATCCCAAGCCCGTATAGTATGTCTATCCTATCTATCTCATTCTCGACACAGGTAGAGGACTCTAGCACTGCGACCCAAGCAAGCTGCCCAGATTCGTACGCTTTCTCGATGTCCTCCACCGACTTGCAGTGTATGACGAAGTCTTGGTGTGCAATGTCGCAGAGGCGTTGCCCCAAGTCATGAATCGTATCATTCCATTTCCAGCCGTGCTTGGATGTGATCACCGATGAGCCGTTCATGAGATTGTCGAAGACTGCGTCTACTCCGGCTATGCTCATCGCCTCATATGCCATGAAGTCCCTACCCTCATGGTTGAGCAGGAGCGTTTCTGCTGGATTCTCTGGATACAGAACAGGGTGCTCATGAAGGTCGATTACTATGTTCTTCTCAATGATCTGGCCAACGCGTTCCTCCTCCTCTTTCGAAAGAGGGACCCGATACGACCAATCCTTCTTCAGTGCCTCCCTCAGCTTGAAGGCTCTGTAGTCTCTGCCGGGCTCAAGATACTGGTAGGCCTTGTAGCCTGAGTAGTTCTTCTTCTTCCCCATTTGTCAATCACCACAGATTCAGTTCATTCATCTGCAAAGAGCGTCTGTTTCAACTTCTCGAAGTCTGCAGCAGGATATGTCACTCTGCTATGGCCAATCTTCAGGTCTACGAAGGCCTCCGCCGCCTTGATGGCTGTCTTCAAGGGATTGACCACGGGGATGGGATTGTGGAGCAGTGCGTCGTCTACTAGATGGAATGCCATTGACATGCAGCCCAGCACCAGACAGCCTGCACCTTTGGCCTTGGCTTCGGAAGCGGCACTCCTGACCATCTCAACGAACCGCCCTCCGTCTTTGGTCCACATATCAGCTACTGCGGCTCTGATGAATTCCACAGAGACAAGCTTGGACTCGAGTCCCATCTCTCTGGTTCGCGCTCGAACTCTGTCCCCTGACTCCTCTCCGGCTTGGAGGGTCGAGACCACACTGAATCTATCTGCAATCATGCACGCGAAGTGGTAGGAAGATTCTGCAGGCCCTATAACTGGAACATCCAGCAGTTCTCTTGCAGGCACAAGTCCTGGGTCTCCCGCACAACCAATGATGATTGCATCGAATTCCTTGTTCTTCCTGAGTTGCACCATAGTTCTGAGCATAGGTCCGATGGCCATGTATTCTTCAATTGACGACTCAATTGACAGAGGCCCCTCGCCCACCTCTCGTACGATGATCTCTGTTCCCTTTCTTGCGATTCCGGTGGCAATCTTCTCTCTACGCTGGAGTTCCTCGTCTGGCATTCCAGCACCTGGAAGGAGGTACAGCACTCTCAATGCAATTCCTGATGGTCCGGTGCGAAAGATGGTCTTTACTCTTTCGTGGAGGCGCGTTACCTCCTCCTCACAATGGCAACTATTACGATGACTACTCCCGCCGCGGCAGTCACTCCCAGTGGAAGGATAAGTGCCGAGAGAGGTGTGCCTGAACTCGAGGTTGTCGGCGGCTCTCGTACTGTGAAGTTGTGGGCGTACGCATACTCTACTTCGTTCATGAACGTGTCCCACGCGTACACATCAATGGTATAATTGCCAACATCCAGTGGAGTAATCGTCACCCCGTAGTCGCCAGCGTCTCCAACTGGATCCAACCATAGGTGAAGCACTTGAACATCTGATGCTTTGAGCCCCGAGGCATTGAGTTCAAACACCTTTACTGTGGCCATGTAGACAGCAGTTGCATCAGAGAGATGCACTTCAAGCGAGAGATTCGCACCAGTTATGCCCTGTTCAGGAGTCAAGTCTATTGAGTCCAGAGCTGGAGGGTCTGGCTCGTAGAAACCTAGCACAGTGGCTATTGCCTGGCACATCTCGTCCCGATAGAATCTACTTCTCACGCCTGTCACGAGGTTTCCGTCAATCACAGGTGGGACTAGTTCGTTGAATGTCGCACCAGCAGCAACGTATTCGGATTCAAACTCCGAGCTCCCTGTGATGTTCTTGCCATCTATCACATCGGCCGTTGCCAAGACACGCACAGCTTTACACCACGCACTCACGACCAGATTCTCAGACATGGCATCCCGGATAAGGTCTAGAGCTGTCTGATTTGCCCTCAAACCGTCATGAGACTCCCCTGGCATTACTGAGACTGCATCAAAGACAGTCACATCCCCAATTTCAGGGATGAGGATATCTACCTCCATAGACTCACTGAGGTAGGCACAGGAATAGAGAGTTGCGTAAAGTCCAGTGGTTGTCACGTTCCAACCATACCTCTCAAAGATTGTGATGATGGGTGGAACGTTCCCGCCGTAGTCATTGTCCAGAACGAGTAGGATATCTACCTGGTCCTGCGCCTCTACTGCAGCGAGGGTTCGAACTATCAATGGGTCCTGCATTCCTGAAACCAACAGGACTACCAAGGCCAGACCAACCACAAGGCCGCGTCTCTCAGAGCTGCTCATCATTGCTGGTTTCACCGGAGCCATATGCCTACGTGGTCTAGCCTAATAATGTGTCATCGGAGCAAGATTTTCAGCTCTCTCCGTTCGGGCGAGGCCCTCGCCTTCCGAAGAAGTAGTATAGAACGAGCGACATCACTACCGCACCTGCGCTTGCCCCCAAGGAAAAGAGGTTCAGGATATCCACAAGGGGTATGATTTCAATCCGCATAGAGCCGGCCTGCACTCCAAAGGATAGATTCAGGAATTGGGTGGCCTCTACCGTGAGCTGTGTGCTTAGACCTGATGTAAGGTCGGTCTCTACTACTCTGTACTTCCTCCCTGCGACGAGGCGAAAACTACCTGTGTCAATCGCTATGTCTGCGGAGTCCGTGCTGTTGACTAATAGTCGTATCCTTCTTGGTTGGTAGTCCTCAATCAGTGCCGTCCAACTACTGGAGTTCTCTATCCGTACTCCGGTCTCGATAATCGAACCCATGCCGCTCAACCTCACGAGGGTCCCTGCATTGTCCAGAGAATGAAGTGCTCCCATGGGGAAGAGAAGACTAGTCACATTGAGTCCGGAATTGGATTGCACTGGGGGCCCCATAACAAGGAACCTTGAGACAAGATTCGTCTTGATGCCAGATCCGTCAATCTCCTCTGGCATGAAGAGGTCCATCGTCACATGCCCGTCAGTTCCAAACACAGGTTCGGATGCGAGGAGCCTGTAGTCCGTTGTGTTCAGGAAGTTGATTGAGTCATCCCTGTAGAGCGTGAACAAGAGTAGCGCTTCCCATGTCCAATGGAGAACCTGACCCACGGGGTCTCCGTCCGCCGGTTTGGCAATCACAAAGGTTTCTGATAGCTCCCAGGGCACGAATCCAGAGTAGCTCTTGTTGAAGGCCTCTGAGAATGTGTCTAGGAGGAGCCTGCAGTTTGCACTCCGATTCGTAGGATGTGCCGAAGACACTGCAGAGAGAACAAGCGGCTTCTGAAGGTATCTGACCACAGGCAGTGTGGCGTTGTCAGTGAACGTTTCCACTGAGATGTAGTCTACCAGTTCAACGAGGCTCTCATTGTAGAAGGGAGGGACTTGACCGCTCAACCATGACTCCTCTCCGAAGCTCCAAGGCCAGTCGTCTGTCATCGTCACAAGGTGTCTGTTGTCCACTACTCTGATACCTTCTGCAACGGTCTCCATCAAATCATAGATCTCGCTGGCATCTACGTCGAGACCAAAACCATCGATTGGGTCCTCGAGGTGTGCAATGAAGCCAGAGAAGCCCGACACGAGATCCCAACTGAAGATGACACTGTTGGTCTGGTAGTGCTCTACGAAGTCGACTATCGCTTGACCTACACTCTGAAGAGCCGCATGGCTCATGCCACTAGAAGTGTTGAGCACCTGATAGAATTGCCTGAGTGATGGATGTGACCAGGAGGGCCAGCGTGGTCCCATGAAGGACGGAGTAAGACGCATGCCCCTGCGGCCGAGTTCTCCGAGGAATATGTTGAAGTTGGCGATTGCAGATGCATTCAGTCCCGTATAGCCATCTGTTGCATCCCAGTCCATGAACTGGAAAATCAGGGCGCAGCTCCTGACGTACCTCACCCCCATCTTGAGCATCGTGTCCAGACTGCTTTCGAGGCATTCCAGGTTGAACCCTACTCTGAACCAGAACGGGTCGACGCTCTCCCAGTACTCTGTTCCATTTCCCGCATCAATCCACGCTCCAATGCCTCCCGGGTATGCGACCATGTTCATCCCGCACATTAGCATGTCTCTCTCGGCCAAGGGTGCAACCATCATTCGCGGTCTGCTTCCAAGGAGGTTTTCGCTACTGGGGCGGCTCTCTCCCGAACTTGGATTCGGCACACTGGCAGAGTAGACCAGAGCATCCAGAGCTGTGGCCGAAAACGAGAGGAATAGCAGGACAGCTACCCAGGTTGCTGTTTCCATGGAGGATACTGCATTTCGGCCGACTGCCATGCTCCCACAGATGGAAGCCTCTCCGCTTGCAGAGATAACCCTTACGTAGCGAAGTCTAGGTCTGACGGGGTCTGAATTCCCCGTCAGATGCGACTACTCTGAATCACTTCCACCGCGTACGAAGAGTCCATTCCATCTCTCTTGGATTCTCTCGATACGTAGCTTCCAGAACGCGACAATCAGAACTGCGGCGAAGACGAGAAAGATCACAGCCATCGTTCCCAAGAGCGCAGGACTCCCGAAGGTGAAGTCCGGTCCCTGAGTGACAGCCTCAGGACCTATCTTGAAGTTTTCATTGAAGAAGTTGATGAGAGTATGCGCCGCTATTGGTCCCATGAGGCTCCTTCTTGAGCTGAACTTCTCATAGTAGACTCCAAAGATTCCGCCTGCAATGCCCGAGAAGATGAGCATCCCCGCAGTCTCTCCTATGCTGAAACCGCCCGTGAAGATCTTCAGAATCGGCCAACAGACATGGTAGACTCCGAAGATCATGGCTGAGAGAAGGATTGCCCGATTCGGAGTCACGTACTCCCTAAGCCCGTTCTGCAGCATTCCTCTGAAGAGACCTTCCTCCAAAAATCCGTTACAGAGGAAGAAGAGAAACTGATACCAGAGCATGTTTGCGGCAACGATATGCAACTCGAGTGGGTATGAGGTATCCAAGAGCAATCCATAGACTATGACGGGCAGCGCGTCCATCACGAGATACATCAGGAGACCTACGACGATTCCTAGCAGTACCTGTGCTCTGAGATTCTCTCGAGTGATTCCCAGGACGGGGCCAATCTCGTTCCTTCTGAAGTACCAAAAGATGCCTAGCATGATTAACAGAGTGAACAGCTTGTTTGGCAAGATGTTCATCCACGTATCGCCTAACCCAAGGATGAAGATGTCTACCTGGCGCCAGACAACGGCCACAGCAATCAGAAGGGCTGCGAGGGGGAGAAGCCTCATCCTCGTCAGCAGTGGAGCTGACTGGTCCAAGGTTTCCTTCTTCTCTGCTTGGACGTCAAGTGCTGTCATCTCTCAGCGCTCCTAGCCAGCTACTGTAGCTACGGCGTGTTCTGGGGCAGTGTCGGAAGCTGATGCTCCTCTCCGGTACCACGGATTGGCCAACCCGAGTGTGGCTAAGATTGTGACGATGGCAATGTTCAGGTGGCCAAGAACATCCAGGCCCATGTTCATCAGGGGCACTTTTGCCGCCTGGCCGACTAGTCCGAACAGAAACGAGATGACAATTAACCCGCTCCTGACCTCTTTCAGTCTGCCCGTTTTCCACGTGATTGAGAACGTGACTATCATGCCAATGGTTAGGGCTGCGATTACAGGTAGATGCATCATCATGATGACTTGGTCATTGGGCGCCAGAAGGGCCACGGCAGTCCAGTAGACCGCAAGTGCACCAATGATCTTGCTGTGATGCTTCTTGAATCTTGGAAGCCAGATTGTGACAAGCACGACAAGCATTGGAAAAGCTGTTCCGATGATGACGAGCGACCTGAATCTGAACAGGATGAGGCTTGCCTCGATGATGTTCATAGCTGGAAGAATCAGTATCAGATTGTTGACTGCCTGAGTCATGAAAGTTATTCCAAACATGAGAGGCAGGTCTGTGAGAAGGGGGTTCTCTTGGCGACGCCAGAGACTGAACAGGTATACAGACAACACTGCAGACACTATGATAGTGGCGATGTTTGCAGTAGTTGTCATGTCAATTACGATTTGCATTGTAGGATACCACCACGGTATAGACCAATCGTATAACGTTGGGGTACAATAAAAGGCCCACAAGTGCCGCTGCTCACTGGTTCGCGCATTCCGCGTCGAGCCACGTCGTAGGGAGTCTTAAATATCGCAAGTCAAGTCTATAGCATCAAGAACAACTGCCTGGTGCCTCAGATGTGCGAGTGGTGCTTCAAACACGGTGACGGTGGAAAGTGGTACAATAACGCTCGTCTCTACAGTAACGAGCTTGCCGACGAGTACAACGCCAGTGAGTATCTAGAAGAGCAGTGGAAGAACATGGAGACCATGTTCATCAGGAAGATAATGGGTTTCAACTCAATTGGCCTTGGCTATAAGATGAAGATGCCAATCATTGGCAGGGTGATTCGATGGGCTGTAGAGAATCAGATCCACAGCGAGAAGAAGAATCGAAACCCTGTCCGGGCAGACGGCCACTTCGGTCAGGTCCTTCCCCTAGAAGACGCACAGCACATCCTTGGCAATCTTGCAGCAGAGCCTATAATCCAGAACTACTGCGTATGCAGGTACATGCAGAGAGGAGTGAAGGATGCCGTGTGCATCAACTTCGGCCAGCTCTCTGAGGTTATTGAAAAGCACACGCGGTACATTCCAGAGGGCGTCAAGTATCGCCTCGACCGCGAGGAAGCAATAGAGGCGCTTGAGAGGCACAATAAGAAGGGATACGTGGCATCCGTCTGGTTCCAGCCAGTGCCCTACATCAATGCCATCTGTTCATGTGAGAGTCCCGAGTGTGGTGGTCTTAGGCTCAGGAACGACTTCGGCCTCAAGACTGTCTACAAGGGGGAGTACGTGATTGACATCAACATCGACAACTGCCAGGGATGTGGTGCCTGCGTCAAGACATGTCAATTCAACGCACTGCGGTTACTGCCCTCTGTTGGGCGGGTCATTGTCGACCTGAACAAGTGCTTCGGATGCGGAGTCTGCCGCCACGCCTGCAAGCATGATGCTTTGACACTCGTTCCCCGAGAGGAGGTCCCGGGTCAGGCCGGGAAGTACTGAGTGGTGATTCTAATGGGCAAGACAAGGATTGTGATTGATCACTCAATCTGTCACACCAATGCGAAGATCGACCCACGTGAGTGCAGGAAGTGCCTCTTCGTTTGCGATCCCGCAGTTTTCTTGATGCACCCCACCATTGAGGACGAGCATCCCGATCCCCACAACCCAGAGATCTGGAAGGTTGATGCAATCTGGCTATCCAAGTGTACAGGCTGCATGAAGTGCGTGTCTGCGTGCCCCGAGAACGCAATCCAGGTCTTTCCAGGCTAGATTGTGACTACAATGTAGTAATCGGCCGGGACTGAAGTATAACCAGACGATTCTCGTGAATACACCATTCGATGTCCTGAGGATACCCCATCATCTCCTCTATCTTCAGACCTGTGTCCAGAAGTAACCGGAGGCGGGCATGATCGAGAACCGGTTCGCCGCGCAGAGAGTCTGGCAGTGGAACTTCGGATGAGCCATGCTCTCCTGCAATCAGCATTGTGTCAGTCTTTCCGATGCGCTCCTCCACTATATCGAGTGTCTCTTTGTCCAGTATGTATGTGTCCGGGGTGACCTTCCCTCCCACAAGTGGTTCTCCCAGTCCATGGATGGCCTCAACCAGAGCTTGCTTCCTCTCTCCTGTGACAACATTAGCTGTGAAGAGCACGCCAGAGATGTCAGCTGGAATCATCTGTTGGACGATGACACTCATCCTGACCTGGCTTGGCGGCACTCCCTTGCTCTTGAGGTAGAGCACTGCTCTTGGAGTGAGAGCTGACAGCCACACACTCTTCACCGACTGGAGGATTGCCTCATGATCTCTCACGCAGAGATGTGTCTCCGCCTGCCCTGCGAATGAGAAGCTGCTCCCATCTTCAACGGTGGCTGATGATCTCACTGCATACCCAGAAACAGTGCCGCCAACACGCCTCTCAAGCAGAGATACCGCATCCAGTATCTGCTTCTCAAGGTCTGGAGGGAGCTCATAATCGCTCGCGACTTGCTCGAGCTCAATGGCTGCCTGAAGCATTTCTTCTAGGTCGTCTGTACGGTCAAGTCGTTCAATGTATGCACGCACGGGACTCCCCTGAGTGAACTCATCGAAGCATTCGGCTGAGATGGAGAACCCTGAAGGCACCTTGAATCCGCCTTGGAGAAGTCTTGAGGTGTTCACTGCTTTGCCGCCGAAGCGTTGAATGTCGTCTAATCGTATATCCTCAAGGAAAGATACAGTCTTCTCACGAAACATGTTTTGCGCCTCAGGTGTCATCAGCGAGAAGTATGCCGCTTGTTCCCTCTTCTGGCTCAATCCTGACCTGCTTGCCGTGGAGCTGCAGTGGATCGTCGAGTTGAGTGCCCATCAGTGCAGGTATCTCGAACTCCCTTGTTACGATGGCAAGGTGGGACCCAAGTGCCCCTGACGTGCAGACCACCCCAGCAAGCTTTGGCAGTATTGGTGAGAGTGTTGTGGTTCCTGCATCATCGACAAGTACAATCTTCCCCTCAGCTCCCTCTTTCCAGAGGTCTACAACCTCTTGGATTGACTTTATGTAACGGAGCTCTCCTTGAGCGCTGATTCTGAGGGAGATTAGGCCTTCTCCGACCTTCTTCATAGTGGCCACTCACCAAGACTGACTCTCGTCGAACGCGGGTCCTCTCGATATAAGGCTGCTGTCAAACTCCGGTGACCGAATAGACTTAATACGAGCACACGTTCGTGCATCTCTTCGCCGCTTGCCCAGCTACACGGAGGCTATTCAAGTGGAAAGGAAGGAACTCAATGAGCAACTGACTCACCTCTCGTGGGTCTTCTCAGACATTCTGGCCGAAAGAGGTCTTCTGGAGTCCAAGCTCTTTCCGGTGAACGAATACATCTCAGTGGGATTCTATCAAACCTATGACAAGCAGTACGAGGTGATGAAGGAGGTCTGGGACAGAATCTCCCCTCAGGAGCTCGCTCGCAGAAGCAAGACGTTGCTCTCGGAAATCCATGCCCTCTCAATCACATACCAGTGGCTGTACTACAGCCTAGCGAGAATGGGCATCATCTTCAACAAGTGTGATGGTGACCCGTCAAAAGAGCCTAATGAACGTCAAGAGGAGTGGAAGTGGCTTCTTGAGAAGTGGTACGATCTGGCCACTCACTACTTCAGCTCTGGCAAGTCCACTGTTGCATCATCAGGCGCCGTGAATCTTGCCTTTGAGGAGGACACACTCCGATGGCTCCATGACAATCTCGAGCCTGTGACAGAGGATCAGGTGAAGAAGATGCGACGTGCGGTCGGCTCAGTTGACCTCTACGCCTTTATGGACGAGTGTGAGGCACGGGCCAAGATCATTGATCACGGGCCTTATCCCGCTGGAGAGAACGAGATCCTTGTTGTGTCTGAGTATACGCATCTCCACGATGGCAAGGAGCACCTTTGGCTCCCATGGTCTGACACAGAGGCAAAACTGCCTACGTCCACCCTCGGAGTGGCAATGACGATAAGGGATGCAACTGCCACATTCAATGACATTGGAACGATGAACGTTGAACCCGGCGACTATTCGAGACTTGTCACCAAGGCATGTGTCTTCTGCAAACGTGGGCAGAAGGTGGTCCCTCTTGGCCTCGATGAGTTGTCCGCTTATGCAGAGGCCGCTGATGCAGCTCAGGCAGAGCTCTACATGAAGTTCGCCCAATGGGACAAGCGAACTCTGATGATTGCCGGCGCAGAGGCATACTGGAAGTGCTTCGCCCGCTATACCGATCAGGTCGGCATAACCGACAAGATCGACTGGAAGCTTTCGCCCGATATCGTTGATGAGCACATACCCTTCTTCATGGACAACGATGCTGATCCCGCCTTCATACGCTTCGGGAGATTTGACGAAGAGATGGAAGAGGACCCAACCCTTTACTTACTTCCAGAGTAGTCGGTGGTCGTAAGATGGCCGGAATGACTGAAGAGGACGAGTACGCTCACGCCCCATCCGAGAGGAAGGACTGGCGTGAGAGCTACTACTTCAATTGGGTTGATGTCGAGACCGGTGTGTCCGGGTTCTCCACAATTGGCCTTCTCCCGAACGCGTCAATGCGGGAGTTCGTCTTCGCGCTCTTCTACAACGGTGAGAAGGAAGTCTACTTCAGGGAACCAACAGGTCCGATTCCTGATGACTTCCAGGAATCTCTGTCCGACGGCATCCTATCCTATGAGCTCATTGCACCCTTGAAGGAGTGGAGAATATGCTACGAGCGGGAGGGGTTCCGCGCTGACATCAAATGGCCAGGAAGGTTCGCTGCGTATGACTTCGGGGGTGGAAGTGGAACCTCTTGGGCCGGGCATTTCGAGCAGTCAGGAAGTCCATATGGCACAATCCAGCTCCGTGACGGGCGAGTTATGGAATTCAGAGGTCTAGGTGAGAGGGACAAGAGCTGGGGCACCCGGGACTGGCATATTGAGAGCTGGTACGCACTTCATGCGCAATTCGAAGAGCTGTCAATTGGCCTTCGACGCGATATGGTTGATGGAAAACCACACTCCTCTGGCGGCATAAGCTCAAGGGAAGGGCATGCTGCAATTGACTCGGTCGAGCTGGAAACGGAGTACGATGAAGCAGGTATCCCAGTCGCTGCCCTGACAACAGTCAAGGACTCCCGAGGTCGCACGTTCACGCTTAGATCAAAGATGATCTCTCCGACAAGCTATGTTCGCTTCGCTCGCAAGTTCTCTGGAGGAGCAACCGAGCTCTTCGAGGAGATGGCCGTTCATACCTGCGATGAGATCGATGGAGAGGGCACTGGTCTCATCGAATGGCTTTTCACTCGTCGGCCTGAGTGAGGAGTCTTGTTCCTGTGAGAGGAGAGCCAATCTTCGTGGCTCTCCCCCTGAGCACTATCCTCTGAAGGAGAGGATTGATGCAAGCAGCCACGCACAGAGGAGCGCATTCATTATGGCTCCAAGCCAACGGTTCCCTGTTAACCTGTACCCGAACATCGTGAACACTGTCGCCACTGCAAACCAGGGAGCGAAGGCATAGAAGAACAGCCATGAATATCCAATCATCCCCGGCACAACGGCTCGTCCTGCAAGGAGGCCTCCGCCATACTCAACAGCTATGAGAATCAGGTAGGGCAAGACCTTGATGAACATGGCCTTGAGAGTCCACAAAACCTGCGTCTTGGTCCACGTTTCCTTCTCTGCAGTGAGCATCACTGAGGTGAACCATCCTCCCTCCACCAAGAAGTAGACAAGGAAGATGACGAAGTACAGAGGCGTCATTGCGAACTGCATGACTGTCAGGTCATGAAGTCCGGGCAGGAACACTCTGAAATCGAGAGCAAACAAGACATCGGCCACAAGAGTCCAGCTATAGAGCCAGAGGACAATCACCATAGAGAGAAGGAATGTCCTGAGGAATTTCGAGAACCAGTCATTGAACCCTCCTGTGATGCCAAGCACTCCACGCAGGCCATCATAGCCCGATTCTGGGCTGTCTATTAGGGCCCCTGCCTCAATCTGGCCTCGTTCGTGGTTGTTAGCTTGCCTCCTCAGCAATAGTGAAAGGATCAATGCCGAGAGCAAGCCGCTCCCAAGCATCCAGGCCATCACTGGAAGGCCATTGCTCTGTGGAAACGGGATGAAGAAGCCAAGTAATGTTCCTATAATGAGAAACGGAAAGAAAGTCCCTGCTCCAACGATACCGTAGATTCCTCCGTTTACGAGGAGCTTTCCGTTGCTGACCCTGCCACCTTCCTTCGGACTGCCCTTCAGGCTCGAGAAGACAGGCTGATTGAGAAGAATCGCAATCAGAGGAAAAGCCGTTAGTATCACACCGAGTAGAGAGAGGAGTCCCCCTACTAGCCAGAACTGATACACAAGATTGCCCCTGGGAATCCAATGTTCGTCCTCGAGTCCTCCCTTCAGGCTATCTTTCATCCACTCGACGCTCTCGCTGACAATGGTGGCGTCGATCGTCTCGAAGAGGTGGTTTGTAGGAGGAGTGATGATTTTCCTCGCAGTGTTGTTTGCGAAGGATCCGTAGACGACTCCAACCTCAATGCCTGTCGCATTGAAGTAAGGTTCAAGCAACGTGAGATTCGCAGGATACGACGACAGCGAATCAAAGCTCCCCACAGCAACAAGTGTGTTCGGGACATAGGCTGGCATCTCCCAGAAGCCTGCGCCCACGAGTATGAGCGACCTGACTAGCACAGGTGACTCATCCATGGCCCTCAAGGATATTCCTCCTCCCATGCTGTGACCTATCAGGCCAATCTGTGTATCATCAACGAAATCCAGTGATGCGATGTAATCAAGAGCAGCAGTTCCACTTCCGCCACCAGGGTCAGAATTCCCATGGCCGTTTGCATCGATTGTAAGTACCACGAACCCTCTCCTTGAGAGCTCGATTCCAAAGGCCATGAGCCACTCTTTGTTCTGGAGCGAACCATGGATCACCACGACGCCTGGTAGAGGATTAGTATCGGTAGCGTATGTGGGTCGTTGAAGTGTTGAGTGTATCCACGATCCATCAGCTGCCTGGAAGTCAACCTCTGTGACTGCGACTGCACCAAAAGAGTTCTGAGTGCCTGCAGCAAGAGTGACACCAGACATCATCAGTAGAAGCCCCAGAATGAGTACTAGGTATCTGTTTCTTGGCATTTCGAGAGCTCACATCCTGCCGTGCGAACGCCAGCTTAGCTCAATCCACCTTTTATGTAGTCCGACGTGTAGCACAAGTCTAGTCATGCCCCTCATCAAAGACAGCTCTCCGCCTGAATTGTACTAGACTTCGGATGCGGAACGGGTTGTCATACGGTCTACTCTGCAAGAGTAGATTCTAGGTCAGGCCAACCCGAATGTTGGAAACACCAGCTCCCTCAACTTTGAGACAACGTCGTCAACTGCCCGTTGCACCTTCGGGTAGTGCTCGTCATTGAGTCGTGTTGGCCGGTCAGTCCAACCTCCCCGTCGCATGTTCAGGCCAAACTTGCCCGCAAGCTGAATCCATTCGGCGGGGATTGTGGGAGGAAGTGGAATGTCCGCCAAGTCTGATAGCACGATTGCCCAGATCTTGGCCGTTGCAATGGGATCATAGCCACCTCCCCCGACGACAACCAGTTTCCCGGTTCCCAGCTGAACGAGTTGGCGTACAGTAAGAGACATGCGATGATAGGTGTCATAGGTTAGCATCATGTCTGCAAGGGGGTCGCTCTGATGTGCATCTCCTCCAACTTCCCAGAATACGAAGTCTGGTTTGTACGACAGCCAAATCGGAACGATGACATCCTCAAAGGCGTTCCAGAACACGAAATCATCCGTAAGAGGTGGCAGAGGTATGTTCACCGAGTATCCCTTCCCTTCTCCTACACCTATCTCCTCAGGACGTCCCGTGCCTGGGAAGAAGCCCATGCTCATCTCGTGTGTTGAGACAGTGAGCACGTTCGGGTCATCATAGAACGCCATCTGCGTTCCGTCCCCGTGATGTACATCTGTGTCCAGATAGAGCACTCTCTTCTCTGGGTACCTCTCTCGGTACTTCTTGATGGCAATCACAGTGTCATTGTAGTAGCAGAACCCGGCTGCCTTACTCTCCATCGCATGATGAAATCCACCCATGTAGGACATAGCATTCTTGAATCGCCCCTCTGCAACACCCATTACCGCATCAATGACGGATCCTACAGGCAGGCTGGCATATCTCTGTACACCAGGAAACACCGGGCATTCATCTGAGTCGAGCCCGAATCTAGAGGCAAAGGCTGTGCCCATGTTACTGAAGAGCTCTAGGGTTTCAACATAGGAGGGATCATGAAAGGAAAGGAGTTCATCCCTTGTTGCCTCTCGCATTGGTTGCAGCTCGATATTGGAGTGCTCTGTCATTCCTGCCATCTTAGGAAGGCTCCATGTCAACTCGAGTCTGGCACGGTTCCAGAACGGGTTGGGCGAGGGCCTTGACCTGTCCAGGTCGTCAACGCCCTGCATAGCGAGGAGTTCTTCCGGATTGAAGAGGGCAGTCTTATGCGACAACAGTCAACCTCAGGGCAGACGATGGCCCATTCTCACTTATCTACTCCTGCTATTGGGCACTTACAGCGCCTGCTCTTCTTCGAAAATCTCATTATCATCGATGCTGACAAAGCAAATGCCATGTCCAAGTTTGATTTGCTGAAGGAGACGTTCTTGGGAAACCCTGTGGAGCGTGTTCCGATATCTCTCTGGAAACACCATCCTGAAGTAGACAGGAGCCCTGAGGGGCTTGCTCAGGCCGAGATTGCCTTTCACAAGAAGCACGACCATGATCTGCTCAAGATTTCGTTCTTTGGTCACTATCCCTGCATCGATTTCGGATGCAAGGCCGCATATGACGGTGCGATTACGGGCTCCACTACTCTCACTGAGGCGGCTGTCAATGCGACGGAGGACTGGGAGACCCTTGAACCGCTTGACGTGAACACCGGAGAGTTCGGAAACCAGGTGCGTGCTGTCGAGCTCATTCGTGCCTACTCGCACGGTCGCGTTCCCACGATGTCCACAATATTCGATCCGCCCATGGTGGCTGACCGAATCTGCGGCAGGCAGTTCTCCCGCTATGCAGACGAAGCCCCTGAGATTCTCCATGGTGCACTCGAGCTCATCACTGAAGTCCTCGCGGACTTCGCTCGAGCGACACTTGAGGCTGGGGCCGATGGGCTGTTCATCGCCTCACAGCATTCCACGTTCTCTTCAATATCCGACGCCCACTATGACGAGTTTGTGTATCCCTACGATGTCAAGCTTCTGTCAAAGGTTCGAAGAAAGGCCCAGTTCGTCGTTCTGCACCTCCATGCTAGAGAGGAGAATGAGAAGATACGGTTCGACAAGATTGTGAAGACACCGGGAGTTGACGGCGTAAACTGGGAGGATCAGACATCCAATCTCTCCCTCTCTCAGGGGAAGAAGATTGCACGGAAGGCTGTCTTTGGCGGGATCGACCATAATGGCGTCTTCAGGTCGGGCAGTCCCGATGAAGCGAAAGAGCAGGTGTTGGAGGCGGTCAAGGCCGCAGGAGCAAGGCGGCTCGTGGTTGCACCCGGATGTGTGATCACTGTGGACACACCGCCGGAGAACATCCAGGCCGTTGTTGACGGCGTCCGGGGAATTGATCCCTTCGAAGGTGAGTAGGGTTTGACGAAGAACGCAGAAGTGGTCAGGGTCCTCAAGGAGATGGCTCTTCTCCTACAGGTTCAAGGTGCTGACCCGTTCAAGGCACAGGCATATCAACGGGGTGTTAGGTCCATCACTTCCCTCGGTGAGGACATAGCTGCCATTGCTGCTCGGGACGAACTCACCGACATTCCTGGAATCGGAAAGGGTCTGGCGGAAGTCATCAAGGACTATCTTGATGACGGACAGGTAGAGAAGCTCAATGAGCTTAGAACACGTGTTCCAATACAAGTTATGGAACTCGATGCCATCCCCGGTGTAGGTCCCCGTACGATGAAGCTGGTCTACGACAAACTCGGCGTGACGGACCTGGAATCCCTCGAGAGGGCTGCGGATGAGGGACTCCTTGAGGACCTGCCTGGTCTGGGAAAGAAGACGCAGGAGCAGATTCTCCGAGGCATTGCAGTAGCCAAGAGTGGCATGGGACGTACGCTACTCGCAGACGGCCTTCTGGATGCTGAGGCCATCGTCACGAAGCTGCGCAAGCTGGAAGATGTGAAGAGAATCGACATCACAGGCTCATCGCGCAGAAGACGAGAAACCATCGGCGATATAGACATCCTCGTGGATGCAGAGGTCTCTGGTACCATAATGGAAACCTTCGTCGGCATTGAGGGCGTGGCAGATGTGCTCGCACACGGGGACACCAAGTCCTCCATCCGTCTTCAGAGCAACTTGCAGGTCGACCTAAGAGTTGTCACAAGTGATAGCTACGGTGCAGGGCTGCAGTACTTCACTGGTTCAGTTGACCACAACGTCAAACTCAGGGCTCTGGCACAGAAGAAGAACCTACGGCTCAACGAGTACGGCCTCTTCAAAGGCGAGAAGAAGATTGCTGGTGACGACGAAGAGGGCATCTACAAGACTCTTGGCATGGACTGGATTCCACCGGAGCTGAGAGAAGATCAGGGTGAGATTGAGGCTGCGCAAGAAGGCACACTTCCCAAACTGATAGAGATGAAGGATATCCGAGGGGACCTTCACAGTCACACAGACCAGTCTGACGGCAAGAACACCATAGAGGAGATGCTTGACGCTGCTCAGAAGAAGGGCTATGAGTACTACTGCGTGTCAGACCACACTCAGAGTCTGACCATTGCGAACGGCATGGATGAAGCGCGGCTCTTGAAGAGGATCGACGAAATCGATGATCTCAATTCCTCCGGAAGATGGAAGATGAAGATTCTCAAGGGCGCTGAGGTTGACATCCTCAAGAACGGGGAGCTGGACATCAAGGACGAGGTATTGGCGCAGCTCGACATTGTGACAGTGTCCATTCATAGCAGGATGAAGGACAGCAAGGAGATGATGACGGAACGTGTCTGCGAGGCTCTGAGAAATAGATACGCCCACATTCTCGGTCATCCCACCGGCCGACTCCTACTGAAGCGTCCAGAATTCGAGATTGACCTGCAGCAAGTGTTCGAGATGGCCGTTGAGAATAATGTGATAATGGAACTGAACGCGCACCCGCAACGCCTCGACCTCAATCCGGGCAACCTCAGAATAGCCAAGCGGCTTGGGCTCAAGGTTGCCATCAACACTGACGCTCACTGGACCGATGAACTGGATCACATGCGCTTTGGTGTGTATCAGGCCAGAAGGGGCTGGATTGAGAGGGATGATGTCATCAACACAATGTCCCTGAAGAGCATGCTCAAGGCCATAAAGAAGTAGAAGGAGTGGTGCCGAGGAGGAGATTTGAACTCCTGAATCCCTACGGAAGTGGATGGCTCCCATAGGCTTCGTAGCCTAGATCTTGAGTCCACCGTCTTTGGCCACTTGACTACCCCGGCAGTGAGTTCTGTGGGTTGAGTGATTCTATTTAGAGATTTCCGTGTTAGTGGTTGGTCGTTCGGCGTGCATCCAGAGGAATCCAGTGGGTGATTGCTTAGAGTGAGAAGAGGTCAATTCAGATAGTGGGCGCTCCTTTGCTTACTCTCTCAATGTGCTTCTCCAAGTCCGCGTCCATCATGATCTCAACATACCACGTGACACCAAGAGCCTCGGATTCGTCAATCCATGCGACTTCTTCATCCCCAGTAGTTGTCCCCATGATTACCACATCAAAGTCCTCCATTGATTCTCGATGTCTCTTGACATAGTTCACTACATCAGAGTATTCCTCCAGGGACATGTCTTCACTCATCGACAATGGAAACACACCATCGAACCTTGCCGCTCTTCGGAATGGGGTCTTTATTGGCCAAGTGCCTGCACACCATATCGGCACACGTGGTCGCTGAACGGGGCGAGGCTTGAAGGTGACATCATCAATGCTGTAGTGCTTCCCAGAGAATGTAAATGGTTCACCAGACCAAAGCCCCTCAAGAATTGCCAAAGACTCGTCCAGTCTCTCAGCTCGTGCTTTGAGATCCACATCTTCTCCGAACTTTGAATAATCGTTCTCAGAAGAACCTCCTAGTCCAACTCCTAGAGTGAACCTTCCCTCGGAAAGAATGTCTAGAGTAGCAACCTCCCTTGCTACGTCCTGTGGACGTCGCCTGGGCAAAGGAGTCACCGTCGTACCAATGCGGATTCTCTCAGTGCGTGCTGCTATGGCTGCAAGTGTGACCCATGGGTCTGCAATCAGGTAGTCCTCTCCGGCATAATTATGGTCCCACATGAAGAAGCCGTCCCATCCGGCCTCCTCGGCAGCCTCCGCAAGTTTGACGAAATCGCGGGGATCTCCCCTTAAGGCGTAGTTGGCGATATAGATGCCGAACTTCATTCAACTCACAAGACCAGTAGCCGGAGTTCCCGCCTAAGGAAGGCTCGCTCGTAACATCCGAGGTACGGATAATACTTGATCTCACCCTAGAACTCACGGACAGCCTTGCGTTTCGGGTCCTAGATCTCGTCCAGATGTTCTCTGATGCTCGTGTAGAAGTCGCTGATGATCTTAGACTTGGGATCCTCGGTCTCGAGGATGAAGAGCCGAATCTGCTGGCCTACTTTGATCTCCTTCACAATTCCCATGTCAACGAGTGGCTGCATAACACGGTGAATCGTTGAGTGAGCGAGACCTGTATCTTTGGCCACCCGACTGAGATTGAAGAACTCCTTTGGTCTGTCAAGGAAGTGCTGTACCACCCGGGTCTGCGCCCGAGATGCGAAAACCTTCTCCAGTAGTTTCTTCATCGTCTTCACCATACCCTATCTGCTCTTTCCGCCGTATGTGATTCGTGTGCCCAGCTTCTCACCATCCAGAGCACGGGAGAGATTGGCAGCTTTCCGACCGTCAAAGATGACGGTTGGGATCTTCGACCTAGCGACTATCTTGATTGCCACGGGATCGAACAACCGATACTCTCCAGCTCTTGTGCCGCCTCCTGAGAGGATGGCCCTTAGCTCCTCAATGTCTACAGAGTCGAGCTTCACTGCTCCATCCTTCTTCGGGTCGCGGTCATAGACGCCATCAACATTGGTCGCATTCAGCAGCATGTCCGCGCCAATGGTTTCGGCGGCGACAGCCGCTACTGCATTGGTTGACTGGCCTGGAATGAGACCACCCATCAGCACAACCTTTGCTGATGTGGCTGCAACCTCCAGTTCATCAAGGTCTTCCACAATACGGGGGTATGCCAGACTCCTGAGGGCTGCAGACAGCAGCTCTGCGTTGTTTCTAGCGAGCTTTATGCCAAGCCAATCACATTGCGCCTCACTGGCACCTAACTCCCGGGCTGCTGAGATGAACTCTCTCGCGGGACGCCCGCCACCCACGACTATGACCATTGTCAGTCCATCCTTGACATGGGTCCTGATTGACTCTGCGTATTCCCTGATGCGGTCAATCATGACCTTGCCGCTTTCATCATAGAGAAGTGAACCACCAAGTTTGAGCACTACTCGCATCTTAGTCCCTCTGACAAGGATGTGAACAGGCTACTGTCCTGAACGCCGTTAAAGAAGCTTTCTTGAATGGACCGGTCCGCCGAATTTTCGAACCTGTATTGCCACGTTGCGTCGTGAACGACATCAGTTCCTGGTCAGCCTGTGTTGTCCATAATGCTTTTAGGATGACCTCATTGTCATCGGCAACGCTCGGACTCAGTCCGACCCTTGTTGACATCAAGGAGAATAGATCATTTTGTCAACGAAATTCACACCTGCTATCACATCGAAGAGATGGAAACCAGAGGATGAGGCAGAGCTCCTCAAGAAGTGGTTTGAGGAGGACCTGTATGCCTTCAATCCTGACTCGGGGAAGGAGATCTATACAGTGGACACTCCGCCTCCCTATCTGTCAGGTCCAATGCATGTGGGTCAGGTCATTCACTACACCCAGATTGACCAGATTGCTCGATACAGACGCATGCAGGGATGGGAAGTCAATTTCCCTCTTGGCATCGATCGAAATGGATTGCCGGTGGAAGTTCGCGTTGAGAAAGATTTGGGGCTAAGCATGCACAGTACTCCTCGAGACGAGTTCATCCAGAAGTGTAAGGATACTCTTGACAGAGATGAAGTAGTGGCCCTCAACGGATTCAAGCGGCTCGGCATTGGGTTCAATACCTATGAGGATGATGGCAGCTACAGAACAGATAGCCCTGAGTATAGAGCCACAACGCAAGCCACCTTCATCGACATCTGGAACAAGGGCCTTGTGTACAGTGATTACAGACCCAACAACTGGTGCTTCGAGTGCGGTACCACAATTGCTGATGCTGAGGTGGAATACAAAGAGCGCCCTGCAGTCCTCTACTACCTATACTTCAAGGTGGAGGGGATGGAGCCAATCGAGATTGCCACCACGCGTCCAGAGCTGCTCTGCGCCTGCGGCGCTGTATTCATTCATCCGGATGACGAACGATACAAGGGGTATGGCGGAAAGACTGCGGAAGTACCAATCTTTGGGCTCAAGGTGCCCATCATTGAGAGTCCTACAGCCATGATGGAGTTTGGCACTGGTGCTCTGATGGTGTGCTCCTATGGCGACCAAGGCGATGTGATGGCATTCCGCGACTTCGGTCTGCAGCCAATTGCAGCAATCTCTCCAGATGGCACCATGACCGAAGCCGCAGGCAAGTATGCAGGCATGAAGACAGAGGATGCGAAAAGGCAGATAATTGATGACTTGAAGAAGGAGAAGATTCTCTTCAAGCAAGAGTCGACCACGCAGCGCGTGCCTCAGTGTTGGCGGAGCAGAACCCCCATCGAATTCATCGCCATGGAAGAATACTACGTGAAGCAGATTGAGTTCATTAACGATCTGATGAAGATTGCCCTAGAAACTCCCATCTATCCAGCTCCGTTCCGTCAGATACTCATTGATTGGCTGAACAGAGTCTCTGTTGACTGGCCTGTGAGTCGCCGCAGATACTACGGTACTGAGCTACCCATCTGGTACTGCAACTCCTGTGGTGCCGCGGTTCTACCTGACACAGGAGAGCTCCGGTACTACCAGCCTTGGAGAGAAGATCCTCCCTTTACCAAGTGTCCGAAATGTGGGAAGAGCGAGGGCTTCAAGGGTGAGGAGCGAACATTCGATACCTGGATGGATTCTTCCATAAGTGGGCTTCATACTATTCGCTACCTACGCGATGACAATGTCTTCCATAAGGCATTCGGGAATGTGATGCGGCCCCAAGGGAAGGACATCGTGAGGACATGGCTCTACTACTCGCTACTTCGAACCTATCAGTTGCTCAAGAAGCCGGCATTCAAGGAGATATGGATCTCTGGTCACGTAGTGGATGAGAATGGTGAGGCTATGAGCAAGTCAAAAGGCAACTCACCTCCTCCCATGCCCTTTGTAGAGAAGTACGGTGCTGATGCCATGCGAATCTTCGGAGTTTTGGAAGCTGGACTTGGGAGTGATATTCGCTTCTCGGAAGACCGATTGGCGGGTGTGTCCAAGTTCATGACCAAGCTCTGGAACATCGCACGCTTCGTATCTATGTTCCCGGTTCCAGAGGACATTGATTTCGAGAAGCTCACGCCTGTGGACCAGTGGATCATCGCCGAGGCAAACTCACTGGTGAAGAGAATCTTGCCCGACATGGACCTCCTCGACTTCCACAATCCTGCTACAGAGATTCGGAGCTTCACATGGAACTTCTTCGCAGACCATGTAGTGGAGATGCTGAAGGGCAGGTGTTTCAATACGGACGCTACTTTCTCGGAAGATGAGCAGCAGTCCGGATGGTTCGCTCTACACGAAACTCTCAAAATCATCCTCCGAGCACTTGCTCCTATAACACCGTTCATCACCGACCGCATCTTTCGAGAACTCTACAACGAGAAAGGAATACACAGAGAGAAGTATCCAGAACATCATGAAGAACGGACCTCAGAACTGACTTCTCATACCGAGCTTCTCCTTCAGGCGAATTCTGCCTTCTGGAAGGTGAAGCGTGAGAATAATCTCTCGCTACGAAATGGACTCCCTGAAGCAGTGATTCCAAAGGCGCTCGCACCATGGTCCAGGGACCTTCAGGCCATGCACGGGCTGGATGCAGTACATCTCGAGAAGCCCGACGAGGCATCCCTAGTCAAGGTGGAGATCCCAGAGCGTGACGAGGTAATCTACGTTCGGCTCCCTGAGACTGAGGAATAGCTCGACAACTGAAACGGGGTTCTACTTCACTAGGACCTCGTTCTCATGGATTGTCTCACACTTCATGCTATTGGAAACGAGGCAGTACTTGCCTGCAAGCTCCAGTGCACGTTCGGCCTTTGACACCAATTCGTCGGTGGCAACGACAACTCTGGTCTTCAACACGATTCTCGTGAATTGGAATCCTTTCTCGACTCTCTCCAGCGTTCCTTCTCCCTCAACGGTGAATGACTCGTAGTCAAAACGCATCTTCTTTGTGAAGGTGACGAAGGTCGTCATTAGGCACGAAGCTGACGCAGCCACAAACATGTCCTCGGGCGTGACAATCCCCTCTGGTCCTTCGAATTCAGGAGGTGATGCAACAGCTATCTCGGGCTTGCCCTCTATGGTCAGTCTTCCAACTCTATCATGTGTCCAGTCGACGCGAACATTGTAGGTATGCTTGTCTTCGCTCAATCAAACACCTGCGTGAGAACATGAAGACACTAGGAAAAGCCTTCTGATGCAGGAACATCTAGACCACGAAGATCTCGGTTTCATGGTTGATTGGACACTTCATGCTATTTCCCACGAAGCAGTACTTCGCAGCCAACTCCAACGCCCTGCTAATCTTGCCTCTTATCTCCTCTGACGCGATGCCCACTCTAGCTGTCATCTTGATACCTGTGATCTCGAAACTCCTGCCGACCATCTCAAGCTTGCCCACAGCCTCGCAGCTGAATGATTCGAATCCGATCCTCATCTTCCTTGTGAATTCTACGAAGCCGTTCATGTAGCATACCGTGGCGGAGGCAACAAACAGGTCTTCCGGGGAATGCCCCTTGGCACTATCCTCATCGGATGGCACCCCCGTCATGATGACAGCCTTTCCTTTCACAAGCAGTTCTCCGGCCTTGTTCCCTGCCCATTTCAGAGTCACAGGAAACAATCTGGGTTCATTGCTGCCTTCGCTCATAGAGGAGTCGTCATCATCAGAAGGAAAAAGCGTTTGGGCATGGCAATGGCTCACTCCTTGACTGCCTTGAATACCATGAAGAACGGCACTCTTCTCTCTCTGTCAAAGAACTCACTATCTTCGGAGGGAAGGGGTTCCTCAAGAGCCACTATTCTTAAGCCCGACTCCAGGATGGCCTTGACATACGTGGAAATGGTTCGATGGTAGAAGCTGAAAGGTTCAGGGAACTTCTCTCCCTCCCGGGTTCTCCAATACCTCTTGTACTCCAATTCCTCGGTGTACCTGTCTACTCTGAAGAAGAGCCCTGTCCTCCTCCCGGTGTTCGGGTCCTTCTCACCCATCTCCCAATCGCCAGGCCCGTAGAAATCGAATGCAGGATGGACTATCGAGAAGACCAGGATTCCGCTAGGTCTGAGGATTCTCCGGAATTCAGAAAGGGCCTCATCAAGACACGGGGTGTTCAACAGAACCAAGTTGCAGAGTACAAGATCGAACCGCGCGTCATCAAGCTCATCCAAGCTGCAGATGTCTCCACTTCTGTATGATACCCCTAACGATGAATTGGTGAGTGCCTCTGCTCTCTCCAGAAGTCCTGCTGAGATGTCCACTCCAGTGACCTCTGCACCCATCTTGGCGTAGTATCTCGAGAGATAGCCCTCTCCGCACCCAGCGTCTAGCAGGGTCTTGCCTTGAACATCTCCCAATAGCCTCTCTACACACGGATTCAGAATGATTCTATGGTGTGGAGTTCCCCTGTCGCCGATGAGCTCGGCGAAGACCCGAGCATTCGCTTCCCATTGCTCCTTCAGGTCATCCGTCATACTGCATTGCTTGACAACGGGTCTTGTCAAGCTTTCGACAAGTCTACAGGTCTAGATCTTCGCCCAGACCTTGCTGATGCGCTTACCGGTCTCCTCGATGACTGGTTCCATGGCCTCCTTGGTTACTAGGCCAAGCTCTGAGGCCGCCTTCATGATGGAGGTATGTGCCACAATGACCTTCCCGTTTTCTTCATAGACCACGAAGCTGCACGGAAAGAGTGTGCCAACATACTTGGAGGCATCGAGTGCCATCTTAGCTAGCTCTGGAGCGCAGGCAAGTACGAAGGTATACCTTTGGGAATCTACTCCCAGCTTGTCCTTGAATACCTTGTCAAGAGCCTTTGTCAGGAGTAGTCCGAATCCTTCGCTGGCGCAGGCCTCCTCCACTCGCTTCACTGCTGCATCGAACTCGAGGGTGAGTTCTTTTCTCAAGACATCGACCATGTCTACTACATCAAGTGTGAGCGTAAAATGGGTTTGGATAGAGCTGTCTACTGACAAGGAAGATAAGAGCAGCCGTGTGGCCAGACACAGACTGTGGTCTGATAGAACATGGAGAATGAAGTACCGGAAAAGCAGAGAGACCCCGCCTATGTTCTCGGGGCCGCCTCGTTTCTCAACGATGCTGGCTCTGACATGATTGCTCCTATCTGGCCCACCTTCCTCACTGGTCTTGGACTCACTCAGGGCCAAGTTCAGGTTGTTGATGGCCTCGCTCTTACAGTCACATCCATTGCCAAGCTGGGCGCAGGGTATGCCTCTGACCGAACCGGCAGACGGAAGCTCTTCATCACCATAGGCTACAGCATGTCCATGGTATCCCGCTTAGGCTTCCTGCTCGTTTCATTCTTTGCCTACAGGCTCCAGCATCTCATCTTCTGGAAGTCCATGGACCGACTCGGGAAGATGCGGGGTCCTCCACGAGACGCTATTGTCGCAGACCATGCACAGGAAAAGACTCGTGGGAGAGCCTTCGGCATCCTGAGGTCTCTTGACACGGCAGGAGCTGTAGCAGGGACCCTTATCACACTGCTTCTATTCAGGTACTTGGGCTACGCTGGTATCATCCTCCTCGCTGTTGTACCCACCGCCGGTTCTGTCATCATAGTTACCACACTGATCAAAGAGCAAAGAGGACGTGATGTCTTCAAGGGTGTCAGCTTCAGAGGACTTGACAGGAATCTCTTGCTCTTCCTGGTTGCCTCCGTGTTATTCGCCTTGGCGACCTACAGCTACTCTCTGCTGATCTTCTTGTCCACAGGGCACTCCTCTACAGTGGAACAGCAGACACTGCTCTATCTGTTGTTCACCATAGTCTATGCTACAAGTGCATATCCCTTTGGAAGGTTCTCCGACAGGGTCGGCAGAAGACCTGTCCTTCTTTGCGCGTTCCTTCTGCTTATCGTGACATCTCTATGGTTCTACCTTGTTGTGGACTTATGGTCCCTCGTACCAATGTTCCTCTTCTTTGGACTGATGAACGGTGCACTTGACCCCGTCCAGACTAGTCTAGTGGCAGACCTAGTCGAGAAGGAGCGACGGGCAAGTATCATTGGGGCATTTCAGATGGCCATCGGCATCACCGCGCTTCCTGCTGGTATCATCATCGGATTCCTCTGG
Organism: Candidatus Thorarchaeota archaeon; assembly: GCA_016839445.1. Classification (GTDB taxonomy): domain Archaea; phylum Asgardarchaeota; class Thorarchaeia; order Thorarchaeales; family Thorarchaeaceae; genus SMTZ1-45. Next base: position 3,712 of record JAEOUG010000046.1, on the reverse strand, counting down.
GACCTGTCAATGGCCATTGCTGGGTCTCCAGTGTTTGCGTTTCAGTATTCTGTTGTCCTGACGCTTCTGGCCTTGGTCATTCTTCTAATTGTGAAGACGCATTCAGAGAAATGAGAGTGGTGGACCGGGCGAGATTTGAACTCGCGACCTTCTGAAGAGTCGGTCTGCAGGGCAAGCCCACAGGCTTGCGAATCAGACGATCTACCAGGCTGATCTACCGGCCCTGTTTGCGGCTGGCCCACGACTGTAGGCGCCCCTCGCGAGTCCAGACTGGGATATCTTAAAACTTTGTCTGAACGACTCCGTGTCAAATCTCTATGCCAAAGGCTTCGGAGAACCTCTCCACTCTGATGTACTCGCGGAGGAACTCCCTTCCCTTCTCTGTCAGGACATAGCTCCTGTTGCTCTCGTCCTGGTTTCTTTCATCTATGAGTTCTTTTTCCACTAGCTCGTCGAGATACTGCGTGAGCCTGTCATGTGACAGGTTTGCAGCATACAGTATCTTCGTAGGGCCCGCTCCTTCCTCACCCTCTACCTGAATGGCTCGCATCATGTCCGCTAAGATGCGCATCTTGGAGCGATAGGCCCGTTTCTTACTCATTTGGTTCAGCCTGTCTTCTTCAACAGGACGAGAAACGAGAAGAATCCAAGGAGCTGCGTTATCTGACTGAGCAGGTACATGCCCGAGTTCAGAATCGCCTGCGCGAGCATCAGATGACTCAGGAGTAGCAGGAAGAACCCAGCCAGGACATAGAGGCCGAAACTGCTCCTACGCGTGAAGTAGTTCGTTAGGGCCTGCAGCACCACGATGACCAATACTAAGATTGCCACAATCTCGAGAGTTGGGTCAACAAGCACTGGAAGGGCAAGCATGACTGCAGCCTCTGGCAGATCAACCTTCCTGGAAGGCCGTAGGGCGATGGCGAAGATGACGTACGCCATGATTCGAGAGGCCCCATAGGCTATGGTCACGACTGCTATCAAGAATCTGAGGCTTGGAGGTACTTCCCCTTCTCCGCCCCATCTCACGAAGAAATACCATGTGCCAATGACACGGCCGAACATCCCCGCCGATAGCACCATGAACCCAGTTGACAGATCAGAGAGCCTCTTCTGCTCCGTGAGCCGGTATGCTCTGCTCGCGTATATGGTCACCAGTAACGCAATGATGCCACTGATGGTCTCGAAGAGTAGGTCCAATCGAATTGCTGCTTCCACTTGCATTGGGTGACGCCTATCCTTGAATCTTCGTTTCAGGTCTTATTGTGAGTGGATGATTCGTCTATCCGCTTTTGGGTGAATCGGTGACAAATCGTGCGGAGAGGTTTACTATGGACGAATCATCTAGTGGAATCCTTCATTCCGCCTTTATGTTCAGAATCTCACGCTATTACGACCAAACCATGAAGCACGCCAAGACTATCACGCTCACATCGGTCCTAGTTCTAGTCTTCGCCATCGTAACCCCTCTATTGACAACAACCGCGGACGCTGCAGCAGTGCTTGAATCGCCTCCTGCAGCGACCGCAAACATTGGGGCGTCCTTTGAGATAGTGGCCCGTGGCAGAGCAGGCCCAGTGGTGACGGAAGACGAGTTTCGTTTCACATACGTGACTCGAATGACTCTGGAATTCACAATCGAGGAGATAGCTCCTCGTGGAGTTCTTCTCAGAGTCCAAGGCGGCATGTTTACTCTAAATGACACGGAGTTCAGAGTGGATGAGGGTGTGGGTTTCGCAGCTCGCCCCCAGAACAGCGAAATCAATGTGACTGTGGTGTTTGGCTTCAAGATCAACATGACAGGGCCAAACGGCGAGGCAGCATCCCTGGCCTTTGTAGGCGGCGTGAAGCGCACTCAGCGTTTCGGACCTGTGCTGATAATGAGGGGGATCTTGAATGTGGACGATGCTGCCTTTGTGGTAGCTCAGCTCGGGAGGATTCACCGAGCTTAACAATGATGGAAGCGACTAATGACTGCAGGATGTGCAATCGGTTCTGACTGGTTGCATCGAAAGGCGGGCTCTGTCCCGCCCTTCCATCACCCTTCAGCAAACATGATTAGCCTATTACGCCCAATCCTGAATCAATCCTGGTGACATAGATGCCACAATGTGAACAGTGCGGAAAACACATTCCGCCGCGCGCAGCACAACGCCTACGAGAGGTGTCTGGAGGACCACTCCTCTGTCGAGCTTGTATGATGAGAGGCGCCCGGCAGGGCGAAGCCGTGCTTGTCTGCAAGGACTGTGGTGAACCAATCGAACCACCAATCCTGCGGCGCATCTTGCGGGCACGTAGACGTGGGATCACCCTTCCGAGGCTATGCAGAAGGTGCTTCCTGAAGCAGAAGGGAGAGATTGTCGACGAACCTCACCAGAAGGCTCCCGGCAAGTTGATGGTTGGAGAGTGGGAGTGCGTCAATTGCGGCGCGGCCCTGGAACCAGACGAGATATCAGAGATAAGGAATGGGAAGGTCGTGAAGTGCGAGTACTGCGGCCGATCTGTTAGCAGAGAGATGTTCTCGTAGTACTGAACGCCGTCCATGCCCCACAGAATCCCCTCAGGAGCCTTCCGGAGCCCTTCCAAAAGCGGCTCCTTGGAAAGCTTTTTATTCGAACTGTTCGCGGAAAGTTTGCTTTCGCGTCATACGGTGTCAGGCTGGATGCTGTCGGCGAGTGCCAAGCGATGATAGCCCGCGATTTCCAGATGCGAAAATAAGATGCGGACGTGAGATAGACTGGCACGAGTGCCAGAATCCCCTCAGGTCTAAGATACGCTCAACAATGTGCAGGTACAATGGGTAAGCCATCTCTGGTCTAACCCCGTTACGCCTGTACTTCATCAAGCAAAGTTCAAGTGTGCTATAGATCGTGCATGACAACTGAATACTACTCCAGTTGTACCTTGCCAACATGTACGGTTTGGATTAACTCTAGTTGATCCTGCTAGAGGGCACTGCTATCGGCTTGGGGATAAGACATGCAAGTGGAACGGGTTCGCATCCGAATCCGTCGCGGACGGCTCAGTAGTGTCGCTAACCTACCCTGTGGAGCCGGACAACGCCGGGAAACTGGCGGTAATCCGGCATAGAGGCATCGTTCTGGAACTGATGTTGCCTTGAAACGGGTGTCCCGGGTACGTGGGATATTCCGCCACAGGACGGGGCGGCACCGGATCATACTTGTAAGTGGGGTAATTGCCCACTTAGGTTATGACCCGAACGGGCGATGTAAGTCGTGGCCCGGAGAAGGGCACTGAGACAAGGGCCCTAGCCCCACGGGGTGCAGCAGTTACGAAACCTCACCAATGCGCGAAAGCGTGAGTGGGCCAAGCCGAGTGATGGGGGATAACTCCATCTGTGGCGGATCCGTATGATGGACCGCTAGAAAGGAGAGGGCAAGGCTGGTGCCAGCCGCCGCGGTAAAACCAGCTCTTCGAGTGGTGTCCACAATTATTGAGCTTAAAGCGTCCGTAGCCGGTTTGGTAGGTCCCTGCTTAAATCCGGCCGCCCAACGGTCGGCCTGGTAGGGATACCGCCTTACTTGGGAGTGGGAGACGACGACGGTATTTCGTAGGTAAGGGTGAAATCTAATGATCTACGAAGGACCACCAGTGGCGAAGGCGGTCGTCGAGAACACGTCCGACGGTGAGGGACGAAACCCAGGGGAGCGAATCGGATTAGATACCCGAGTAGTCCTGGGCGTAAACGATG
>JAEOUG010000045.1 GCA_016839445.1 Candidatus Thorarchaeota archaeon | reverse complement strand
GTCACGAACTCATCGTTGCAGTAGAGGTTGACATGAACACTCAAGATGCCAATCTCCTTGGGGATATTCCTTAGGTCGTACTTCAGCCAAGCCCTCGCATAGCCATCGCTGGGTTCGTAGCCGACCCAGACGCCACCTTCGTGTGTATTTGCGTGGAAGTTGTTGGCAGGAAGGTTCGAGACAACGCTCTCATCCTCCAAGACGTTCACAATCATATTCTCATTGCTTCCTGGGGAAGCAGGGACACTGTTGCCCTGCAACGCGATGGCTGGAAGCACCGGGCTTACAACCATTGACAAGAGCAGAAGCGTGCTCAACAGAATTCTCAATCTTGTGTTTCTCAAGAGACTCCCTCCAGAAGGGCTCCGCTTCTCCTCCTAGGACGGCAAGCGTCTGCCCTTCTTGGTAGTCCGAACGTTACACAAGAGAGGATATTTGTGTTGTGAATTCATGATGGGCCCAGTTGCTTGAACGTGACCACCTCGTGGAGAGTAGTTCCTGTTTCCTTGTACGAAGAACCTTCATGGTTCACGCTTAGAGCAAAGTCGGAGTGGATTCTGAAGTATCCCGGCTTCAGTCTTAGGATGTTCTTGGCTACGAAGCGCAGGACTGCTCCGAAGTTATCAAGCATGTTGACCGCCTCATAGAGCCTGTTCACTGTGAGAGTCAGGTCGATGGCGTCAGGGATCTTGATAGCTATTCGCCTCGGATAGCTATGACCCGCTTTCTCGTTGAACTCGAAATCGCTCTTATCGAACTCAAACTCACCGGAGCTGAGGATGACGTCTTCGCCCTTTGCCACTTGCAGGACCTTGACGACGTGTTCATCCACTTTCTCATTGCACTTGATGTAGGCATAGGAAACGGTGAAGTTCTCGGAGTATACTCGTCCCCACATCCAATACTCGATGATATTCTGGAACGGAAAGTTGAGCCAGTTGTGGTCATGATATCCCACTCCCGCGACCTCCATGACACTATCACCGTCACGTACCGTCCCGGTCACTCTACCTCTCGCAAAGGGAATTACCCACGCGAAGTATCCTAAGTTGGCAAAGTGCGAGTAACCCGTTCCCGGCTTCCAGCCCTTCACCTGAGCCTTGTAGGTCAGATGGAACGCGAGTCCCTCATCCTCTAGGAAGATCTCATAGACGGGAAGTCCGTCTTCGGGAAACTCCACTTTCATGAAGTTGTCCCCTATCTTGACATCAGGTCGTTCTCTCGATGCATAGAAGTCAGATTTGCTGTACTTGATGAAACGCTGCGTCTTTCGGCCGTCAGGCCGAAGCAGAGTCATCTCTACGCCAACCTTACCTTGGTCGAGGCCCGGATTGGGATACGCGGCATAGAAGAAGGCAACCAGGGTGTAGCCTCCATCCAAGTGCGCGTCGAAGTACCACCACTCGAAGTGGTTCTTCTTGCCTACTTCTATGTGTAGAGCATCGTCCTCTAGCTCGAGAGTCTGAATCTCTCCATCCTTCCTTCCTGGTCCTATCCATCCTTCCTTCACATTTGGGTTTACGTAATCCGTCACTTCGCTTTCACCTCACTCACACTAGGAGCCTCTCGAGACCTAGGTCCTTCAATACCTGGATATAGACTGGATGAAGCGGCTTGATCTTGCCAATCAGGCCAAGACCCTTCATCACAGAGCCGGATATCTTGACGTCACCCTTCGCCATTGCGACAGATGTTCTGAGCTTGCCTTGCCAGAACTTGTTGGTCACGTCGGACTTGCTGTACACAGTAATCTCCGGTTCAATGTTTGAATCAAAGCTGAGAATCCCTTGCTTCCCATCAGGTCCTTTGCTCTTGAAATCAATCGTCACTTCCAGCTCCGGTTGCTCGACAACGAAGCGGGCTATGATCTCTGACTCACATAGCCTCTCATAGACATGAGGGATGGCTATTGCACGCGGCCAGAACTCCTCGAACACTTGCATTAGTTGTTCCTTGCTCTCAAAGAATGTCACTCACATTCACTCCTTTCTTGCTGTTACGTAGTGAGAAGAATCAGACAGTCCATTAGGATCAAATGCGGCCTTGATTCTTCTCAGATATTTCGGATAGTCCATCGTTCGTGATGCATAGTACTCATGCACCTTGTCTCCAACAATGAAGAACGGCATACCAAGAGCCTGCCGCAGGTCCACCTCATTGCACTCATCCTGATACTCGGCATATCCCAGGCAAGACTCCTTTGATGCTCCGTCGTAGACGGTTGGCACTTCTAGGTGTGCCATGTGCCCTCCTTCATAGGTAGTTGTCCAGATTCCCTCTCCCTGATCATCGCCAATGACCCCCTTCTCGATATACTTGTTCTTGATGGGGGCGTTGACTTGAGCAATCCTGACTGCCATCGCAACCGTATCCATGCCTCCGTGAGTGCTCTGGAAGCAGTTGGAGAATCTGAAAGCGTGTCCTCCAAGCATGTTTCGAATGGTCTCGGCGTAATGCGATGGACGGGGCGAAATCAGCCCCTCCTCAATGAGGTCCTCACCTTGATGCTTCTCCATGATCGTACGGATGAGCTTGATGCGGTAGTTGAACTCACGTTCGGTATGAGCTGCTATCAGGACTATGAAGTACCGTCTTGTTCTCTCCAGCAGACCACTGAAGATGACTTCTAGGGCCTCCATCTTCGTATCAGTGAACAGGGCTGCAAGACCTTCAGATGAAGAGGTTGTTGCCATCATCACGGCATCATGGTCGCTTACTTCGTAGAACGCAGCCTCGTACTGCTCCCACTCCTGGAAGTTCAGGACGAACAGCTGCCAGAACGGGGGTACTTCCCAGTCGTAGCTCGGTATGGTGCCTCCCGTCTTCCACGTCCAGTCCTTCGGTGCGGGGAATGAGTAAAGCTTGATTGCGGCTTTCGTGAAGACTCCTAGTCCACCATATGCTCCCAACCATCCTCTGATCACACCTCTCAGACTGAATCCTGGGCCGTCGCCAGTGAACCATTTACGAGTGGAATCGTAGGAACCCAGCCTGATGATTTCCCCGTTGGGTGCGACCCACTCCGCTCCAAGTAGATTCCTTCCACTGAATCCTGTGTACGGCGATGTGAATCCTGGACCAACGAAAGAGGTATGACTTGCGAGGGGCGATGTCTGTGGCCCTGCACCCTGCGCATGGTGCATGAGACCGTACTGGAAGAGCTCTGCCTGCAGCTCCGCATTTGTGACATAAGGCTCTATGACAGCATAGAGGTTGTTTGCATCCACCTCCAGAATCCTGTTCATTCGTCTGAGGTCAATCTGAATGGTCTCGCTTGAAGAGACCCCGGCCCAGGGCCCCATCCCCGTGCTCAACGCTTTGAAGGGCACACCATGCTCATTGCAGATCTTAACAACTGCTTGTACTTCCTCTGCACTGGCGGGAAGAAGTACTGCAGAAGGTCTGTTTCCAAATCTCGAAGGCTCTTCTCCGCGCTGAGCGCTCTCAATTTCGAAGCCCCACTGGAATGAGTATGTGTCGAGGATAGCTGGACTACGGGTTATGTTAGGTTCCCCGACTATGTCTTGAAGCTTGGAGTAGATCTTGTCATTCATTGTCTAGTCACCTCCTTCCAGACTCAGGAGCACAAGCTCTGTCAAGTCGTAGTACTCCATCTTCGATTCCCGAGACTTTAGGGCGTCTCTGATGTTCGTAGAACAGAAGGGGCAGACTGATACAATTCCCTCGGCACCAGTTGCTTCTGCCTCTTGTACTCGTTCACCTCCGGTCCAGAGAGCGAAGGCCGGAAATGCTGACTTCACGCCACCTCCCGCTCCACAGCAGTAGCTGTACTCTCGGATCCGCTCCATCTCAATGAGCTCAACACCCGGAATCTGCTTGAGGACGTTCCGAGGTGCATCATATACGCCACCAGCGCCGCGTCTCTCTGGCTTAGGCGGGTCCCACATGTAGACCTGCGAGAGAATCTCTATCTTCTCTCCCTCGTAGGGTTCGTATGGTTCGGACATTCTACCCAGATGGCATGGGTCATGGTATGTGACCTTCATGGGTACTTCACGCGTCGGTTTGATGCGCCCCTCTGAAAGCATGGTTTCCAGTAGCTGTGAGATGTGCACAACTTCAAATTCGTGCTCGACGTACCTCGGATACTCGGTCTTTAGCATGTTGAAACAACCCGCACACGAGGTCACAATTCTCTCAACACCTCTCTCTCTGAACAGCTCTATGTTTCTCTTCATGATCTCGATGGCCTTTGTCTTGTCTCCGACTCTGTAGACCGGACTGCCGCAGCAGACTTCATCGGTTCCAAGAATCCGAAACTTCTCGCCTCCTGCATTGAGTACCCGTGCTGTTGACTTGGCGATCTCCTCTCTGCGGTATGCTGCTGTGCAGCCAACGAAGAAAATGGTGCTCGAGTTCTCGTCTAGCTCAATGTCATCCTCAAGCCAGGCAGGTCGTTTCTCAGACGGCTCCCCGTAGGGATTCTGATTCCTATCGACTAGGTCGATGTACTTCTTGTGCTTAGGCAGAGGTCCCGCTCCGGACTCCACTGCTGCGACACGCAGTTCGTGTATCACTTCGTTTGGCTCTAGGTCATAGACCCACTTACAGGAGATCTCACATCCTCCGCAGTTTGTGCAACTGTAGAGCACCTCAAGCATCTCTGGAGTGAACTCGATTCTTCCCCTGTGGAGGGCATTGGCCATGATCATCCTCCCTCCTCCCGAGTATGCGTGGAAGTTGTAGTACTCGATTGAGGGACATATGTGAGAGAAGCGTTTGCTCTTGATCTGAATCTGAGGGATGAACTTGCACTTGGAGCACCGTACGCAACTGTCCATCATCTCTTCAAAGTCGCCGAGCGTCACTCAATCACCTCCCCAAAACACAGATTGCCTGGACTCAGCACATTCCTAGGGTCGAAGATCTCCTTTACCCGCTTCATGGCTCCGAGGACCTCAGGAGAGACACGAGAGTAGACATCTTCTCTCAGGCTGCCTGGCGGCCTTGAGAAGAACGCTCCCGACTCCATCAACTTCTCAGATCCGTTGACTGTGAGCTTCGTCACATTGGCTACGTCAGATTCATCCTGAGGATTGTAGAAGACGTTCAGACTGCAGGATGCGTTCACTCCTTGGACCGTTGGCTGAACATAGACGCCTATTCGTTCTGCATCAACGCCAGAGTCCTCTGCCTCCTTCAGGAACACCGAATGTAGCCCGGGAATTGCGTCTAGAGTCGATACGAAGTGAAGCTCGCTGCATCCTCCTAGGCTCCTAATCTTCCAATAGGGCTCCGGACTCGGAGTATCCAGCAATCTGGTGACATCTGAAGCATCGACGCTCCCAATCTTCGTTTCGAGCTTGACTCCTGCCTTGCGGGCAATGTCCTCTGTGTCACCGAACCGATAGTCGAACTCGTCTTGAGCAAGTTCGCCGTGCCCAGAGATTCCGAGGATCAGAGTCCACGCAGGTAGACTATGCCACGCATCTCTTCTCAGCATCTCAGATAGACAGCGCGCATTTACGATGAAGTGCTCATCAACAAGCCGTCGCCGGATGATGGCATAGCTGAAGTCCTGCAGTGAGCTAAGAGAGCCAGAACCGATGAGGAAGACGTTGTGCTCGTCTGGAGCAATCTCACACTTCATGGTAATCCAGGTGACTACTCCTATGGTCCCTTGGGACCCTTGAACTAGCCTGAATGGATCGAACTGCGACGGCCCCATCGGGTTCTTCTGTGCTTGTCCGGACTCCCATTGCTCTTCGAGGCTACCTGGGCCTGAGGCAGAACCTGTTCTCAGCATTTCACCAGTACCGAATATCGTTTCCGTGCATAGCAGAGGATCCGAAGAATCCCAATGGAATCTGGGAATTGTCGTTGGCTCCCTGTCCAGACAGCTGGCCAGCACTGATTGCGATTCCTTCGGAAGCAAGGGCATTAGGGGTCGAAGGCCCGCCTTCTTCAACTCAGGAAGGAGCTGTCCATAAGTCACTCCCGGCTCTATCATGACTACCTTATTCTTTGCATCTACACGTATGACTCGGTTCATTCTCGTAAGATCAAGAATGACAGTCCCCTTCACCTTAGGTGTTGTAGTCCCAGCTAGTCTTGGCGGGCCTGAGCTCACAGGGACAATTGGGAAGTATGTGCTGTTGGCCAAATTCACGATCTTGGATACTTCTACGGCTGAGGACGGCCACACAACCAATGAAGGCTGCTCGCCCGCTCCTCCGACTTCTCTGTTCATGAACTGCTCAAGATGCACTTGCTCGCCAGAAACTCTCTCTTCGCCAACAATCTTTGCCAGTTTGTTATGGATTGACGCATTCACGATGTGCTCACCACGCTCAATTCCTTTTCTTCGTCTTTCCCGTGCTGATTCTCCCAACTTCCTTTCTTATGGCATTCACCTTGTCAAGCAGCATGCGCTCCCTCTCCTTCAGCAGATACTGCTTGATTGAATCATCTTCAATGTCCCGCACTGCATCGATTACGGCCTCTTCTGGGATTATGTCATCGATTCCCAATTCAATGAAGTTCTGGAGGATATTGGCAGTGAAGTCAGCCGGCAATCGCTTGGCAGCAACCTTCATGAACACATAGTTGAACAGGATGTAGTCCTTCACGAAGTCGTGTGTGTCACTCACAAATGCCAAACCGGATTCCGTGAGCGAGTAGTATGTCTTTCCTTCTGTGGTGTGTTCTCCAATGAAGCCCTTTTTCAGCAGTGTCTTCAGAGCTGGATATACCGAACCTGTTTTTGGTACCCAGACTCCTTCGAAGTCTTCCCTGAGGCTCACAAGAATCTCGTATCCGTACTTCGGACCTTCAAGCAGGTAGATGAAGATCAGCATCTGCATGGGGGTTACTCTTCCCCCTGTTGGGAGGAATGGCCTGATACTCATGCTATCACTCTAGATAGGTAGATTTCTACGCAGTTGCATTCTACCTACTAATATACCAATAGGGTGAAGGTCAGGAGTGCATCGACATGTGGCCATGTTGTCATGATAAATCGGCAATTCCGTTGACAGAAGGCAAAATGTGATCCGCTCTAGTTCGTACGTCGATAAGGACTGTGCTTCAGCTCCATGCCTCCGTCTATCAGGCGCATGTTGAAGGGGAACAATCCTATTCGGTCTCCGTCCTTCACAGGACTTGAGTCAGAAGCCAGTCTACCGTTTATGAAGCAGTCGCCAATCTCCGCAGAATTCAGTCCCAGTCTATCAACAAGCTGCTCGAAGTTCTCATTCTCCCTGGCCTCAAGATTGAGAATAGTGTCCTCGTCTGGCCTGCTGTCTTTCACAAGCCTCCTCAGCAGACCATAGAGATGTATTCTGAGCATAGCATGGTCTGCGGAGGCACTCATATAACTCCGACTGACGCACAGTCGCCGAAATCTGTTAGCAGGGCACCCGCGGTGTTACTGCTCCTCAGTGATGGTTTCGGTGGATTTTTATTCGTTCATATGCTCATAATATACGTAGCAACAAACACGAGGAATGAAGTATGGGATATGGTCGTGGTTCACGAGGCCGAGGCGCCTATCCAGGCAACGGTCCGTTCGCTCATCTACCGCCATGGGAACGACCTGGCTGGCTCTATGGCAGGGGTTCCTGTTGGACTCTCGGATACCGAGGTGTCTGGCCGTCGGCAGTGTCGACAGGTCAGTACTCTGCAGCTGAGGATGTGGCGGCACTCCAGCGCCAGAAGGACGTGCTCGTAACCCAGCTGGAGAACATTCAGAGAAGCCTTGAAGGAATTGAGAAGCGGATCAGGGAGCTGGAGCAAGGGGCTCCCAGAGAATAGGCAATCTGTGGGGCGAAGTCACTCCGCATGTTCGCGTGAAAGGCGGATGTAGGCCTCTCGAGTGGCTTCAATCTCCTTCAGCAACACGACGTAGTGCTGAGCAATATTCTCGTTGCCAGCTCGAGCTGCTTCCCATCGTGCCTGATCTAATCTGGCCATGAGGGATGTGGCCTCCTCGACAACCTGTCTGGCGTACTTGGGTTTCTTCTCAGGCTTTTCCTTCTCCTCGTATTTCGATATTGCCTTCTGAAGCTTCTCCCTCCGCTTCACTATTTCTTTCTCCAGCTCTCTCAATCTGGTCAATGTGGCCTTGTCCTCGACAACGGTAGGCGTAGGCTGTCGAGCTGAACCCGCCAATCCCAGTATTAGCTTCAGGTCATCTCGGAAAAAGCTCAGAACGAAACCGATGAAGATGACGATGACACCCGCCACAAATCCCTCGATGCTGGTAAGAATGAATGCGATGATGCTGAGAATGATTAGCAAGAGGATCAGTACGAAATATCCTTTCCAGGGTCTGTTCTTCTTCTCGGTATTCATGTCCTCTTCACCGCTCTGCTAATCATCACCAGCCTCATCTGATGATGGTCATATAGGCCCTTCGGCATGGTCTGGGCCCCGCGATGCTAGTCAATACTGGTCGTGAGCTCTGCCACAATCTCGGCAGCTCGTCCCACGACCTTCATGCAGACATTCTTGAAGATGCCTGCAGAGTCTGCCGCACTAACCTGCTTCTTGTCCCGAATGTCTATGCCGGTTAGGTCGTTGCAGATGATGCTTCCGAACTCGCTTCTGAAGCGCGTCATGAAGGTCTGTGCGATGGCATTCGTTTCTTCCTTTAGCTTCGTGTTGTCAGTAATCTGCCGCGACTTCAGAAGACCCAGCGCCATGACTGCCCCAGTGACAGCGCCACAGACCAATCCCTCGTGCGCTATGCCTCCCCCGAATCCGGCGGTTACTGACGCTGCTTGGTCGAACATTGATCCCTTTGCCTTGGCCACCGTAACTAGAACAGACTGGGCGCAGTTCAGGTCCGTCGCAAACAGGTTTCTTGCCGCTTTACTGATCTCTTCAGACATGGCCTGAGTATGATGTCTGTCGACTGATTAATGGTTGCCATCGCAGGGAGAACCTGCTACTACTTGCTTCTTGGCTCTGACCACACCATGGTTTATGTAGCCTCGTGCCTGCACCACCTTCAGGAGTGCGGTGCCTTTCGTATGACTCAGCTTGACCCTGATTGGCCGGGTAACTGGGAAACTGAGATGGAACCTAGAACAGATGCCATTCCTGATTCGCTCTCCGGCCTTGATCTGCTTCATCAGATTGAGGAAGACCCGCAACACGAGACATTCCTGCAGTACACTCCCATAGCAGGACTCCACTTCTTCACCTCTATTCTGGCGGTTTCGCTTGGTGCAGTGCTCGTGTTTCTAAGCCTCCTTCTCTCCATCATGCTCTACCTAGTGGGTATCCTATTCTATGCCATGACGAGACGGCTGGGAGGGAGAAGCTCCACGATGTTGAGTTCCCAAGGCGTGGGCACGAAAGGCCTCTGGGCTGGCCCCGAAGCCATCGAGTGGCGACATGTGGAGCATTTCGAAACACACGCAAGTGGCAAGAAGACCGAGGACGTTGTATTCAGAGGAAACAACCGTGTTGTCTGGCACTCAAACTCCAGGTTTGCTCGAACACTGAATCTGGAAATCGTTGGGCAGTACATTGAAGGTCTTTCGAAGTGGACGCGGCGACCAAAGCTCGGATGGTCCACCGAAGTGACTGTCTACTCGAGACCGGGCAGCGAACTACAGCTTGCAGATTCTGCCATGGGACGACGTGTGATTGACGAGTACGACCCTGATGTCGGGCACTTCGCTACAAGAGAAATCCCCGGTTCAATGAGCTCTGATCAGCTCCTAGAGGCAATCAAGGAGGACCCCGAACATGAGAAGCTTAGGAGATTTGGTAACGCCGGGTCCGTATTCATTCTCGCAGTAGTCTTCACCGCCGTCGCGCTGATTACGCTTCATCCGTTTGTCTATATACATGGCTCTGAGGGTGTATCACTAGTTCTCATCGTTCTTGCTATCATATGGATGCTTCTCTGTATCTGGATCATTCGCGAAGTGAGGAAGCATGGATTCTACTTGAGTCCAATCGGCATTGCGGCCGTCGAGCCATTCATAGAAAAACGCGCGATTCGGTGGGAGCATATTGAGTGGCTAGACCTTTGGCGCGAAGACGGTAGATTGAGGGTTGTCGAGTTCGCAGGTAACCAACGGGTTATTCGCGTAGAGAACCATGCATGGCATCGAAGGTTCGATGAACCTGACATTGGGAGATACCTTCCGAACTTCCTATCTTGGGCGACTGATAGTCACGAGGATTGGAAAGAGGGAATCCTGAGATACCGGAGGACTCTGGCACAGGACACATAGCTTCGCGAGCGCAGCTAATCTCTTTCGAACGTCACGTCTTCCAAGGACACACGGTCTTCAGTCAACAGATCTCGAAGCACACCAAGGAACTGGTCGTCAAGCAGGAAGTCCTCTTCTCCTTCGATCACTCGCATCGTGGCTCCATGATTCCACTCAGCATCAGGATCATCCACTGAATGTAACGTGACGACATGATTCTCCTTGACCTGTCCGATGATCATCCTGATGTTGCTGTATCTGACCTCCCTCATTCTGCTTCCAGTGAATCGAGAGGCATAGGACTGGATTGCTGTCATGAACGAGCTGAAGACTGATGGGTGAACTCTGACGTCCTCAAGACCAATGGAGGCTCGGGCAACTCCTGCATGGTCAAAGACAACAATCCCTTTCAAGATCTCAACTTCCTATCTCGGTTCCCCGTGCTTCTTGGCTTACTCTGCGTCTATGAAACCGTGTAATAGGTCAATTCCGTGTCTATTCATCCTCAGAGAGCTTCTCCCAGCAGGCCGCCCACCATTCCTGGAACGGTCCAGTTGCAGAGATACTGATTCCTGTTTCGATGCCTATCTGCATGGGCATGTCATTCTTGACTTCAGTGATATCAATCTCGACAATCGCGTATCGAGGGTCCACCGACCATGGCTCTTCGGCCACTCTGGCAACACCCTTCACGCTTACAGCAATGTCTGGAGGAGAGATTAGTGATATCATCACTCTTCCGTCGCGATGGATATTCTTCAGCGTGTCATGATATCTGTGAATGACTGCTCGGAGCTTGCTCTCAGAGAGAGCGTGTAGGCTTCCAAACGGAGCCGTTCTTGGAGACCCATCCTCGTCCGTAGTTGCGATGACTGAACTTGGATTGAGAACACCGCCAGTCTTCCTGAATGCTTGCAAGATGTCTTCGTTAAGTTTCGGTAGACGTCTCCATCTCTCCGGAGGATTTGCACCTTCGCTCAGACTACCACCTCAGACTCACATAATGGTCTGAAGTGAAGAAAAACACATTGCTCTCCGCGCTGAGCGGTCTGGAATCTCGCCTAACACCTCTGGACCTACTGTCCGAGTAGTTGACCAACTTCCTTGGCGTACTTGCGCATCTGTGTGACAGCCAGGCCCATTGAAGTGAGGTCTCGGGCTGATCCCATTAGCAGGAATTCACCCGCGTGAGACAGGACGACAAACCCATCCTTGCCCCTTACAACAACCTCATACAGGTCGCTTAGATCCAGTTTGCTCGCGGCCATATCCCCTGTCATCAAAAGCGCTGCGCTCACTGCCGCCATGAGATCAGGGTCTGCATCCGATTCCTCAGTAGCGAAGTATGCCAGTTTGACTCCCTGCTTGCTTACGACTGCGATAGCGTCCAGGTCTGCGTAGTTCGTGAGTCCCATAAGGAGTTCAACAAGCTCCTTCTCCTTTGCCGGATCTATGTGTGACGACATCGTGAGTTCCCTCTTGCGGTTGTTACTTTGCTACAAGCTTGCGCTTCGCATCCTTCTTGTCTTTGGCTGGCTTCTTGAGCTCCTCGGCCTCGACTTCTGACCTGAAGAAGGTTATCAGGTCACCAAGTCTCTCTTTCATCTCCGCTTTGATTGGGCTGAGAATCGCGTCGGGAGTTCCCTTCAGGAGCTCAATTCCGAGAACCCGACCATCCTTGACAATGACACGTGGGATGAACCCTTCGGCCATAAATGTGCCTTCAGGCGGATCCTTGACCTTCTCTATCCTCCTCTCGACCTTCTCCTTCCCGAATACAGCTGTCTTGTGCTCGGCAACCGTATAGAGCTGGTTGTACACAATAACAAGCTCGCGTTGATACCCCTCGGGCGGATCAGTCTCCTGAAGTTCCCTAATCATCTCCTCGACCTCTGCGGGTCTTGCGACCGGGGCGGCTGCCGGGGTAGTAGTCCTCGGAGGCGCTGTTTCCACAACTCTTGGTTGCGGCCGTGGCGGAGGTGCCGATATCGTTTCTGGTTCAGTTTTCTGTGTCGGTGGCTTCGGCGGCGGCGCACTAGGTGTCGTGCTCTCTTCTTCGACCTCAGTCCTAGCCTTTGGCGGCGATGGCGGTGGTGCTGCCTCTCCAGGCTTGATGACTCTGGCTGCGGCAGTGGTACCATTCAGCGCAGAGAAGAATGTCGGCGGTTCCTCGCCTTCATCCAATGGTCTAACCTTGAAGTGGAAACCATACTCCGTCCTTAGGTTCGTAGCGACACGCGCTCCGATGAATTTCCTTCTGATTCCTGCCTGACTCCCCTTCCAGAGGTAGATGCTCTTGGTCTCATCGTCAACCACACAGACAACTTTGGTAGCATCCAGGTCATCTTTCGAGAGTTCAACCTCGTTCAGGGTCCCGTCTTCATGAACCTCATAGCCTACGACCATTGTCAATCACTACGCTGCCGTTAACCAGCCCTGTTGTGCTGCTGAGACTATCATGCCACTGTCTTCAGTTTGGCATGTAGCCAGCGTACAGATTGCCGTTTTGTGCTATATGATTGTTATTGTGTTAGATACAATCCAGTGAAGCGTGCAGGCAAGTCTTATGAGGCACTTCAGGCAATGGGATTCGGTGGCCCACGATGAGCGAGCATTCGACACTGGTTCGCAGTCTCTCTTCTCAAGCAGAATCGGGAAAGCGACTTGGTATTATGAGAGTTCTCCTTGGCCTTATCGGTTCAACGCTTCTTCTAGTCGGGTCAACTTGGGGCTTGCTTGGGCTCCTTTCGATTGCTGGTGTGACCTCTGTGACAGCTGCGCAGATTGAGCCTTACACGATTGCGATGTTGCTGGGTTCTCTCGTTGCCACGGTGATCGCGCTTGCTCTATGCCTGTTGATTGTCCGTTATCCCAAATCTGTAAACGTGGCATTACGTATCCACCGGGCCGCCAAGCGCGGAACCGGAGAGTACTTCCTAAGTCCCGAACCGACTGAACAGAATTGGTCGTCTGTCTTGCGTCGTTCTTTGTATGGTTCCATCTTGGTCGTCGGTATAGCGCTCACTGTGATAAGTTTCGACATGATGGCTGTCGTAGAGACGTTGGACATCATCAACGTCGGAACTTTTGTCATGATCATTAGTGTCATCGTTCTGCCGATCACACTCATGCAGTTCTACTATGGCCCTTGGGTAGTCAAGGACGCGGGTCTGTTCCACCTAGATGAGAAGGACCGGTCTCTGAGCAATGTCGGAGATGACCTTGAAGACATCCTTGAATTCTTTGCAGGTGTTGACATAATCTTGGTCTGGCTGGAGCTCACGATTAACGCAGGTCTCGAGGCACCTTGGCTCCCGGTCTTCGTGATCTTGGTTCCATTGGGTCCTCTGTTCTCTATAGTACTCAACTTCACTCTGGTCTTCATGCTGTTCAAGAACAGAATCACGAATTCGATGATGGACTACCTGAGTCGCGAACGAGATGTCCCTGACATGATAACTAGTCGAGACTACATCCGAAACCGGGTTATTTCAGTGATTGATCGAGAGATTCTTTCCCCGGCAGCGGCTCCTCCGTTGCCTGAGGTTCGAGAAGCATCAGCCGTTGAGGATGACGATGTCGCTGTCCCGGAAGCTGAGTGACACTGGGTCATCAGGGGAGTCTCGTAGCTTCCTGACAAGGTCCTCATCGTAGGTAAGCGCCACAACCGTGGACCCGTCCACACTAAGAAGAATCCTGTAGGAGCCAACCTGTGGTGTTACGCTAACTACTCTTGCGGTAATCGAGGCTCCGTCAGGAACCTGACCTATGGTGATGTCCTCTGGCTTGACACTCACTCGTATCTCTCTGTCTGATGGGCAATCCTGCTCTCGGATCTTGAACTTCTTCCCATGTATCGTGATTGTTGTCTTCTTCCCGTCACTTGAATCAACAGTGGCAGTGAACACATTCCCGCTCCCAAGGAACCTTGCCACAAACTCTGAGGAGGGATTATCATAGAGCTCCTCCGGAGATCCTATTTGTGCGATGACACCATCCTGAAGGATGGCCACACGATCCGATATGGCAAAGGCTTCGTCTTGGCTGTGTGTAACGTATATTGTCGTTATCCCCACTTTTCGCTGGATCTTGCGTATTTCCATCTGTAACCGTTCTCTCAACTGCGGGTCCAAGGCGGAGAGTGGCTCGTCAAGAAGGAGTAGCTTTGGACCCTTGGCCAGAGCTCTTGCGAGCGCAACCCTCTGCGCCTCACCCCCAGATATCTCACTAATCTTCCTCATGAGAAGCTGTCTGATGTCAAGGAGATCGGCCAACTCCTCTACTCTCTTGATGGTTTTCTCCCTAGACCATCTCGCCATCTCAGGGCCAAAGGAGATGTTCTGGTATACCGTCATGTTTGGGAATAGTGCTGTCGATTGGTGAACCATGCCAATCTCTCTGAGCCGAGGTGGAACACTGGCAATGTTTACGCCGTCAAAGAGAACACTCCCCTCGTCCAGCTCGATGAAGCCTGCTATCATCTTCAGAGTTGTCGTCTTGCCCGAGCCCGAGGGTCCAAGCAGGGAGACGAGTTCGCCATCCTCAATCTGCAGATCTATGGGGCCAACTACAGTGTCATCTGCAAACCGTCTGATGAGACCCTTGAGAACGACTTTGACCATCAGAGGGCACCTCCAGCTGCACCTTCTGAAAGCCTCTCTATTAAGAGAAACGCAGCGACACAGACGGCCACTAGAAGAAGGGCCGAGGCACCTGCCCAGACATAGTCACGACCGCCGAGGTTGTGTGCAATCGCCACTGCAAGAGTGTAGTTCTCGGGTGATGCTATGAGGAGTGTCGCTGACATCTCACCGATAGCCATGGCAAAGGCAAACACCGCTCCGACCAGTATTCCTGGTGCGAGAAGAGGTAGTTCAACGAAGAAGAGCCGCTGAAGCCGAGATGCACCGAGCGAGTCGGCTTGCTCAAGCACTTCAGGGTCAATGCTTCTGAGAGATATCTCAATTGACCTTGCACTGAATGGTAAGCCGATAACCGTCTGGGCTACAACGATTAGTGGCCATGGATTGATGTTAAGTCCAGTGGGGACTGCGATTACTCTCATGAGGCCATAGGCAATTGTGATGGATGATATGCCCAGAGGAAGTAGCATCATCCCTGAAGAGAGACTGGGAAGGGCCCTGGATTTCGTTCTGTGGGCATATGCAAGAGGAATTCCTAGGGCCACGGCGAAAATCGTTGAGAGACCTGCATAGAAGAGGGAGTTGACTAGTGGTAGGAGACCTCCGCTGCTTCCTGGAGTAGCAAGGTAGACTAGGCCATCGAGGGTATAGCTCCTCGTGATTGGGTCATACACAGCAGCTCTCACGATCGACGCTATAGGCCCCGCCACGAGTATGAGCATCAGAACAAGATACGCTAGAATGCCAAACCTGATGGCTGGAGAGAAATCACCGAAGCGCACTCTCTTCACAGAGGTTGTTGCGGTTTCAGAGTCTTGAGATTGTCTGCCGGCTCGCATGTACGCGGCAGCGAGGACAAAAGTTACTGCAATCTGAAGCACCACAAGGAGGCTGGCGTCACCATAGTGGGCTGTTCGAAACGCGTCCCATATCCTGTACTCGATTGTTCTCAGTCTGCCTTCGCCAAGAGCCAGGACTATTGGGAAGGACATAAAGCAGAAGAGAAACGTGAGAACCCCGGCTGCGGCAACCGAAGGAAGAATGTGGGGGAGAGTAATCCTCCTGAATTTCTGGAGCGAGCTGGCACCGAGGAGCTCTGCAGACTCCTCTACCTCCGGGTTAAGTCGCTCCATGGATGCCGCTACAAGAAGCATCACCAATGGGGCATTGTAAAATGTGTGTGCGAGGACAATTCCCGGGATGCCTGTAGCTAGATTGAGCACAGAGGTCTCCGAGCCAGTTATGACCATTAGAATAGTGTCGAAGATGCCATACTCACCGAACATCTGCATGAATCCTACGACCACGACAATGGGAGGTAGGACGAACGGGACAATAAGCAATGCGCGTACTACTGACCTTCCTCTGAAACGAAGCTTCCCGAGAATGAGTCCCCCCGGCAAACCTACTGCTAATGTCATCAGAGTGCTGAGTATGGCTTGATTGAACGTGAAGGAAACCGTGAACTGCGTGAGAGGGGATGAGATGAAGTCCAGTGCATCTGATGCAGTTAGCCCCAAGAGCCCAGATACAACCACGGAAAGGACTGGATAGAGTATGAAGACGGCAAGAAGGAGCAACGGAACAGCTAGTATGAATTGCTCCCTACTGAAATGCATGATTAGGCCTCGCTCAGAGCGTTCTCGTAAGCTCCCACTGGTCTAGCCAGGACTCAAGATTCTCTGCGATCTGGGTTCTGGTCAGAAGAGTGTTGAGCAGTGTGATGTTGTTGGGGTCAAGAGCGTATTGGTAGACACCCGGCAGAGGGACGTCCGATCTGGCGGGATAGACCCACTGATTCAGTGCTATCTCTTGCTGGACTGTTTCGTTTAGGCAGTAGTCGATGAAGGCCTTAGCCAGTTCGGGGTGGGGGCCATTCTTGACCAAACCCATCCCTTCGACCTGCATCCATGCCCAGTGTTTTCCATCATAGTAGAAGGGGGCCACTGCGGTATCTGGAGCTGTGCCCGAGTAGTGTGCTGAATAGGCCGGGTCTGTTCCGTAGCTCACAAGAAGGTGCTTCGTTGGATTGGTGTTCCACGACTCCCATGCCTCACTCCAACCCTGTTCCACATCAATTTCATCTGCAACCTCCTCCCACCAAGTTGTCCAGTCCTCTTCCAGTATCCCCTCATACACTGCGATTTGGCTCAGGAGAAACGAGAGGCCCGGACTGCTGAATCGGGGGTCCTCTGTCACTAGGGCCGAGGACAGCTCTGGTGTTGCGAGATCTTCGAAGGTAAGATACGCCAGTTCCGGATTGGTTGTCGTGTTGATAGTATCCTTTGTGTAGATCGTTGTGATGAAGCCGAAATCAAAAGGTGTCAGATAGTGATCTGGATCGAGGAGTTCAACTAGAGTCTCATTGACGTACTCAAGCATAGGTGACTCGTACGGTTCCAGTACCGACTTCGCCGATTCCTGAAGAATCAGAATGTTGTCGATGCCAATGACAACGTCGGCCACAGGGTTACCTCGCTCTGCCACTAGCTTTGAGACTATGAAGTTCGCGTCCGCGTCCAGTATTCGCCAGTCGATCCTGATTCCGTGTTCCTCCTCGAAAGGTGCGAATGCTCTTTCTAGGACCGCCTGTGCGCCATCGTCGCCCCAGTCCATGAATGAGCCGTATGTGTAGATCACAAAACTCGGTCTCCAGTATGTGGCAACGGAGTATCCTGCTACAACTAGTGCTACCGCGATGACAAGCACGCCGATGATCTTTCTGGGGTCTCTTCTGACTGGATAGTCTGACACAGATGTAGTCCTCGAGCGTGAGTCGTCAGTCACTCTTATAACGGTTCTTATAACTATGTTATACATCCACGCTCTGGAGGACGAATATGAGGCCCCCTTGTGAGAGTGTTCAGAGAGACTTCCTCCCTGACCTCAGAATGGTACTGGCAAAGAAGCTTAGCAGCTTGGGTCTGTCGCAGACAGACATTGCGAAGCGGATGGAGATAACTCAGGCAGCAGTAAGCAAGTATCTCTCTCAGGAACGAGAGATACGACTGGACTCTCTTGTAGAGGAGTCAGCTACCCGGATTGCAGAGCTGATTGCGTCTGAGGCTGAAGCTGATGCAATCGTTGAGGAGCTTTGCTCCTCATGCATGCAGTCGAGAATTGGAGGCAGTATGTGCAAGCTTCATCGGGAGAGAGTGTCCTCGCTGAGTTCTCTCAATTGCCAGATCTGCGTTCAACTCCTGAGTGGACGAGAGGACTCCCTTTCAGGCCGCTCTTCTGTCCTCCGTGACATTCAGGATGCTCTAAGAATGCTTGAGTCCTCTGAGAGCTTTGGCATAGTCATGCCGCAGGTGCGTGCCAATCTGGTCACCTGTGGCTCTGGCGCGAAGTCTGTTGAGGACGTAGCAGGAGTCCCTGGCAGAATAACGATGGTCAACGGACGCCCGAGAGCCCCTCTTCCGCCCCAGTTCGGCGCCTCGCGTCACACGGCTCAGCTACTCCTACATGCAATCGCGAGGTGGCCATCCGTGCGGTCATGTTTGTGTGTGAGCGGACGTGATGAGGTTGTTAGAGCGGCAGAGCGGACGGGCTTCAGCGTGATTCGCCTTAGACAGCCGGCTGTTGACCCTGTCGAGATAGCATCAGAGATTCAGAATCATCGGGGTCTTGCTAGAAAGACGAAGAATCCTGCTGTCTGTATTCCTGGTGGTATCGGAGTGGAGCCGATTCTCTATCTGTTTGGCGCAGATGCAGCAAGTCTGTGTGAACTCTGCCTTGACCTTGTGACTGACATCGAGTCTAAGGCTCATTGATGTGTGTTACACGGCTTTATCTTGGATGCCTTGAGAGGACTATCTCGACTCTGCTAGAGGCGTCTGAGAATGGTCACTATACGCAACGGAGCAATGAAGGACTGCAGTGATCTACTTGAGGTGTATCAAGGAACCCGATGGTTCTACAGGCAGAGAGCGGGCGGGTACACAACTGTAGAGCAAGTCAAAGATGAGCACAGAGGAGCTGTCTTCGAGAGATGGGGCTGGCTGGTAGCAGAGCAGGATGGTCGAGTTGTAGGAGAAGTAGTCTTCCGTGCTGAGAAGAATCCAAACGGGAAGATTGGGGTCATCCGGAATCTGGACATAGACGTAAGGTATCAGAAGTCTGAGATTGGCACTCACCTAACGCGAGCGGCCGAGGAAGTAATGCGCAAGAAGCGAGTAGCCAGGGTTGTGGCAACAACGCCTCCGGCTGCATACAACTACTGGATGAAAGTTGGCTACTTCGCTAGAGGGTCAATCCTGAACATCAAGAAGTCAATCTCCCAAGTGCCTGATCGACCTACTCGGGCAGTGAAGACGGTAAGAGTTGCCCCTGAGTCGAAGATACCCAAATCGATGCGCTTCTCCAACATTTCATACCCTGGTTTACTTGGTGAGGTAGCAGGATCCATTGTTGACGGTGCAGTCAAGGGAGTGCTCCTTGAGTTCACATCAGAGAACAAGCTTGTCGGTGTGGGCGCCTTCTCACTTGGCGCAAAGAGTGAATCCCTCTTTGTTGCCGATGTGACGAAGAGAGGGATGGACCTATCTGACTCGGTGATATCGAGGACTGCAAAGGCAGGACTCAAACTCAAGGCCAAGACTGCCAGAACCACCATTCCCAAGGGTCAGCTTTCCCACTACTTGAAGCTGGGGAAGTGGACTTCTGAGGACTCCACTGATATTCCTGTGACTCGGCTGCTCTAGGGACTACTCAACCTCTTCCTCTAGTAGGAACGGGATTACCCAGTTGGCGAATACGAGCGATCCGCCGATGGCCCAGATGCTTGCCAGATTGATGTGCCATGTCAGGAACGCGACTGTGTTGATTCCGAGTACGAGGAACAGCCCCGCGACTGCCAGCAAGAAGATGGCATCAGCAAGAATCACCGGCTTGATGCTCTGCCCCCTTCTCCATCTTGACACCGGAATGATGAATGCGAGGACCACGATGATACCCATGCTTATGACTTCTTCAATCCTGATTGTGGCGAAGCCAAACACCCTTGAGATCTCTGTCGAATCGCCCTCTTCTGTGATCATCACAACCTTCACTGTGTGTTCATCCTTGCTGTAGGCTCCGACATCAATGATGAAGACGAACTCTCCAGAGCTGACATCTTCGATGGTAGCATTGTACTGAGGTACGATGTCATCATCGATGGATATTGTGATGTTCAGTGTGTCCCAATCACTCTCAACCGTGATGACGAAACGAGCGCTTCCTGTAACCACAGCGGCTGTTGTCTGGAAGCGGAGAGTTGGAGCTCCCTTGTTGTCGATTATGAGGATGATGTTTCTCTGGAAGACATGGCCAAACAGGTCATATCCCCTGATGGTGACATTGCTCTCGCCCTCTCCAAACACAGTGCTGTTGAACACAATGGTGTTCGATCCAGGGTGCAGGGTGACATTGACAGCATCTTCTGCAAGAACGCGGTTGATGTACAGACTCACTGTCACATTCTCGTACGGCGTTTCGACTCTGACCCCGATCTCGGCCTCTTCTCCAGAAATGGCCTCATACGCAAGAATGCCGGTGAAGTACAGTTTGATGTGGTCCAAGAATACTACGTCAACACTGGTTGTGAATGACTCACCTTCTCCAGTGAAGGCGACGATACCAAGGGTGTAGTCACCGTTCTCATATCTGCTTGAGTTTATTGAGTAGTACTCCGCACCCGGCAGAATTGCTGTGCTGTTGAACTCCTGCGTGATTTCGCCGTCAATCGTGACGTTCAGGAAGAGGTCTGGAAACGTTGACGTGATGTTCAGGTACAGATCGAAGACTCCAGTGACGGTTTCATCCTGTGCAGGTGAAAGGATGACAACTATCGGAGCACCGTGATTGTTCACATCAAACACGAGAGTATAGACTGCACTCGCATCCTCTCCAGTCACATTGTACTCCAGGAGGATTGTGAAGTTGAGGAAGCCTTCGTCCAGTCCGGTTGTGTCAATTGGAACAGTCTGCTCACGGATGCCGATGAGGGAATCGTTGTAGGCGGGGAAGATCTGTCCTTCAACGAAGAGGGTGAAGTTTAGTGGCTCGTAATCTGAACCAATCAGGAGCACCAGGTCAAAGGTTCCCGCAACGCTGGTTGCGTTGGCTGGTGACTGGTGGTCGATGCTTATGGGCTTGCCGTCATTGTCGACGCGATACTCAATGTACATTGCATAGCTGAACTGAGTCTCAAGGACATCGTAGTCAAAGACTATGGTGAAGTTGTTCCAGCCCTCCCAGAAGTTGCTGGTGTCGATGATGAGGCTCACCTCTCCGGTCCCGATGACTCCCGGGTTGTATGGCGCATACGCCTCTCCATCTACAAGAACAGTCACATCGAACTGGCCGTAGTCCGATGTTATGTTCAAGTCTAGGCTGATGACTCCAGTGATTGTGGTTTGGTTGGCGGGACTCTGCAGCTCGATGGTGAAGTTCGGCGACACATTATCGACGAAGTAGAGGAGGTACATTGTCTCCATCTCCGCAAGGTGCTCTAGAAGCACAGTGAAGTTCAGCATACCTTCAGCAAGTGACGTCGTATCAACAGTGCAGACCTGAGTCCAGTTGTTGCCAGCACCTACGGTCGTGTGGTTGTAGGCGGCGTAGATCTGATCTTCAACGAAAAGGGTAAGGTTCACAGGCCCGAAGTCAGAGGTAATGTTGAGGGTGATATCGAAAATACCTGAAACGGTCGTTCCGTTGTTCGGACTCACGAGTATGGTCGTGATGTTAGGCGAGTCGTAGCCCGCAGGTACTGTGATGTGCGACTCGGAAAGCTCTAGGGTCTGGCCAGCATCCTCAAGAGGGACTGTCATCTGAAT
>JAEOUG010000044.1 GCA_016839445.1 Candidatus Thorarchaeota archaeon | reverse complement strand
TAGTGAAAAGATCCGATCATAGTTCTTCTTGTGCTCGCTCAACCTTTGAGCCTCCGTATCTGGGAAGATGGTTCGCGCTAGACCGGCACTCGTTATATGACTTGTGACACATCGCGGAGGTTCCACCAAAATCTCTATAAACTGAACACCGGCACACTTCGCTTTGTGGGCCAGTGGCTAAGCCAGGTATAGCGACAGTACACCTAGAATTGCTCTGGTGTGTTGAAGCTCTTAACTTGTTGGTCGAGGGTTCACGATAGTTAATTTCTAGCTATCGGCCCAGAAATCCCTCCTGGCCCGCCATCTTCTTCTCTCTATCACACCACCCACTAAGGATGCTGGTTCGCGATATCTCTACCAGTCCGTCTTGCAGAGTCCAGGATTTCTGGATGGCTCCCAACTGCTCCCTTTCCGCCAATGCCCGGAGCAAGAATCGTCTTCACATGGTTCATTCCTAGATACTTGATGACCCTTTCTAACATGTCCCTTACAGGACCGTAGGAATATTCCCCAGCCCCTCCTGATGGTATCACCAAGATCACGTTTCTACCTCTGAATTGGCTCCGGTCATTCACACTGTACCACCGGTCCAGGAAGGCTTTGAACTGGGCAGTAGGTCCCCACCAGTAGACAGGAGTCCCCAGAATCCAAACATCACTGTCAAACATCTGATCCAGAAGGCCATCCATGTCATCTTGCTGGACACATGAGCCCTTCTTGGTGCATACATTACATGCTCTACATGGAGCAATCTTAAGGTCACTAAGGAGAATCTTGTGAGATAGCGCTCCTGCCTCTCTTGCTCCTTCCATGATGCTGTCCACGATTATCTCAGTATTCCCATTGCGACGCGGACTCCCTACTATTCCAATGACTTGTGTTTCACTCTTGGTCATTTTCATGCCTTCCTGACGCAGTGACTATTAACCCGTCCTTAGAAGTGAGTGGTTGGTCTACGCTCAGTTAAGCGTGAGTTTCCAAGCAAATCTCACCTCGCCCGCCATATCTACCGCTTCCGAAACACAACGAAGGCAGCTATGGCTACAACTCCAATCACTCCGGCAGATACAGTGACGGCCGTCATTGGACCGAACGGTGAGGGAATTGCTCCAGTGTCCGTGTCTGTAGAGGTTGATGTGGCTCCAGTTGAAGTCGTTGACTCCTCAAATACCGTAATGATGACAGTATCGACCAAGCTGTGTCCGGATTCATCGTCTACGACAAGAGTCAGATTGTACAACCCGATTGCGAGCCCATCCACTGCCTTTGACAGATAGTCCAGTGAGGAGTTCAGTGAACCCGAAGCGAAGATCTCATTCTCCCAGAGCATTGTATAGGACTGAGGATTCGGCAGCCTCACTTCCCACTCGACTGGCGGGACAGATGAATCTAACACGTACTGGACATCAGCTGGCCTGCTGAGGAAACCGCGAGGATAGTGATCTACACCCATTCCTGAAATGGAATAGGAGCCTGTGCCGGAGTAGTCCGACCAGACATTCCCTGTACCGCTCCCGTCATCCCATTCATTATACAGGCCATCGTCGTTGGCGTTTCCTCCGGAGTTGAAGCCAATCATGTTGTCGTAAACCTCTGAGTACAGGGTATGAAGGTAGACATTCAGACCGAGGTTGGCATTCCCGTAGATCTTGTTGCCAGCTACGACAGCGCCGGATGTGAATACCATGTAGATTCCATCGGCTGCGCATCCGTGAATGTTATTCTCACGAATCTCCAAGAAGTTGACCACATTGAGTCTTACACCATACTCCTTGTCATGGATGGTGTTGTTGAAGATGACTCCGTAGCTCACATTTGAGACGAAGATCCCACGGCCTTCCCCACTGGTCAGGGATGACAATGAGCAATTGCTGATGATGAAACGAACATCTGTATTGGCTATGGTGATACAAGTTCCGTCGGTTTCAATCTCAAGAGAGTCGATGGCATATGGCGACTGTTCGGTCCCATTACCGGGCCATCCCTGTGCGGCGAAGTCTGAGTCACTCGTTAGTGTGATTGCCGAGTGAGGAGCAAGTGATGTTCTGAACGGGAGGTTTTGAGGCCCGAATCGGTCTTGGGTTGTAGTGTGATTCATGCTAGTAGTGGAGAGAAGCAGAATGACCCCCACGATCAAAGGAAAGGATGTTCTCCTCACTACTTTCCCCTCCCATTGCGTCACCTAGTTCTTGGACAGACTCCCTAGCTTCGAAATGACCTCTTCGGCTTCGGTCATAATCCTATCCAGGAGCTCCTTCACAGTGGGAACGTCCCTCACAAGCCCCACTCCCTGACCGCAGCTGACGACTCCTAGATTCGTGTCGCCCTCGTTGTACATCTTCTGTGCTCTCTCGCCAGAAGCAGCCTGAATGAGTTTGAACAGGGGTGCTCCTTGCGCCTCCAGATCAAGCACTTCCTGCGCAGCCTTGTTATTCCAGATTCTGTGAGTGTTCCCCACCGAACGCAACGCAAGTACAGTATCGGTTTCTACGGCCTGGATGAAGGCCTGCTTGAGATTCTCGTGAATGGGACATTCTTTTGTGGCCATCATTCGTGTCCCCATGATCACTCCGTCCGCTCCCAGCGCAAGAATCGCGGCAACTCCCCGACCATCTGAAACCCCACCTCCAGCAATGACAGGAACATCCAAGGCATCGACGACTGAGGGAGTCATTACGAGCGTTCCTATATCCAGCACCCCGGTGGCTCCACCATTCTCGTACCCCACTACTGTGACTATGTCGGCGCCCAGAGACGCCCCCTTCTTCGCATATCTCACTCCCGCGCACTTGTGAATCCAAGTGGCTCCTCCACCCTTGAACTTGGGGACCAAGTCCTCGGGGGCCTTGTGACCGCTGGTCTCAATTATCTCAACACCCTCTGCCAGCGTGGCATCCACATAGTCCTCAAGCTTCTCCTGTGGCATCAGGGCGGGGAAGAGATTGATGTTCACAGCAAATGGCTGTTTTGTGAGTGATTGCGTCTTCTTGATTGCATCACGCAGGTCATCCGGCGTCTTGTAGTTAGCACTGGCTAGCACTGCACACGCACCGGCGTTGCTGGCGGCAGCGACAAACTCTGGATTTGTGATTCTGGCCATTGCACCTACTACGATGGGATACTTGCAGCCTAGTATCTCAGTTACTCTCGTCTTAATCATGGGGCGCACACATCTCCTCGCCTTCGAATGGGTTCTCACAGATAAACCTCATCATCTCAGGTGATACCAATCGGGAATCCCAGCGAGCGAGCACTTGCTTTGAAAACAGCCCTTATACAAAGTGGTGCACTGTCGAGGACCAATGAGGTCTGGTTCATGACTCCGGAGCATGTCATCAGAGTCTATTATGCCTCAAAGACCATCGGTGGTTTCAAGGGCCGAGAGGGGATGAACCCCGTCTGTCATTCCTGTGACAAACACTTGGGAAAATCTGGAGGAGCCAGTTCACGCGAGGACATTCCTCCGAATGCCGTGCCTCTCGTCTTCGTCGCTCAAGCTGCTTCAGATCAAGTTGACAGCGCACTCGAGCTCATCGACGTCGCCAGAATGAGCACCACGCAGAGATTGAGGGAACGTATCACTGGGAAGCCGCTCCCGCGTATAGAAATAGGGTCTGACTACATAACCGGGGATCCCAGTGTCGAGGAAGTGATTGAACTCTTTCACCAGATGTTCCCGACGCTAGCTCCCTGACGAAGCCAAGTTTTGCAGCACTCCGTCTGACCCTCACTACGTAATGAAGACAAGTTTCGACTCCTACTCTGACCACATTGTGTTCGAGAACTCGATGGCGTGTATGACTGGTCTTCTGAAGTCTTCATCTGAGCAGTCGAAGGAGTACATCACAAAGCCGTCAAAGGCAAAGAAGTGCATGCGTCTTCTGTGATAGATGATTGCAGGATCTGCAATCTCGACAAGTCTGAGGAATTCATCTCTTCTGAACTTCACTCGGTATGAGCTTGAGTGGCTTGCTGCAGATGCCGCTGTTGCACCGCCTGCCGCTCCTCCTGCATATGCCATATCTTGGTTCACCTATCATCCTCTACTGGTGAAGAGAGATTAAGTGTACGGCCAACGCACACTGCCGGGACTAGTTCTGTCTGCAGTGAGAGCAGAGCCCATAGATCTCGAAGTGGTGACTCTGCACGCTGAAGCCAGTTTCTTCCAGAAGATTGGGGGCCATCTTGTCGAAACTCGTACACGGATAGTCCTCAATCTTACCGCACGCCGTGCATACAAGGTTGATGTGGCAGTCAGTTTCGGGGTCGTATCTGGTTGAGTCATCCCTGAACCCGATTTCCCTTACAAGACCCAGTTCCATGAAGAGCTGAAGCGTCTTGTAGACTGTGGCCCTACTAATGGTGGGGTCTCGCCTCTCGGCCAGATGATGGATGTCGGCCACGGTTGGATGTGATCCTGCATTCCAGAGGGCATCATAGATGGCAAGCCGTTGCGGTGTGGCCCTGTAACCACTCTCTCG
>JAEOUG010000043.1 GCA_016839445.1 Candidatus Thorarchaeota archaeon | reverse complement strand
GTGTGGGCTCTTAGGTAGCAGTTGGGGCCAACAACACACCCTTCGGAGATGTAAACGGGCCCCTCGATATAGGCTCCAGCTTTCAGGATTGCCCCTTCCTCTACTATGGCCTCTCCTCTGATAATCGCGCCCTCTTCAACGGTGCCTAGAATCCGCTTTTCCAAACCCTGCAAGACAAGCCGGTTGGCCTCTAGGAGGTCCCAGGGCTTGCCCACGTCAAGCCACCATGAAGGCAGACTATAGGCCCCCACATTGCCCTTGTCGATCAGCATCATGATTGAGTCTGTGAGCTCATACTCGCCCCTGGGCGACTCCTTAGTATCGTTAATCGCCTCCCAGATTGAGCCTCCAATGACGTATACTCCCGCATTCACAAGGTTGCTCACCAGCTGGGCCTTCTCTGGCTTCTCCACAAGTCCAGTTGCACGCCCTCCCTCTACGGTCACCATCCCATATGCTGATGGGTCCTCCACTTGTCGTACTGTCAGCGTCATCTCAAACTTGCCAGTCTTGTGATAATCGATCAGTCCCTTGTAGCTCTCCGGGTCAATCATCACATCTCCGTACATCATAATGGAGTCATCACTACCAACAAACGCTTTCGCATGGCCCGCTGCGTGGGCCGTTCCCTTCCTCTCTTTCTGATGGACGAAGGAGATCTTCAATCCCTTCCACTGTTCATTCTCTATTGCAGTACTGAGTTCGTCTGCCCGGTATCCACAGATGATTAGAATCTCCTTGATGCCCGCCTTCTGCAGGGCTTGAAGTGTGTGAAACAGGAGTGGCTTTCCTGCCACAGGGAGGAGATGCTTCGGTCTGCTGGCGGAGAGCGGGAGCATTCTCGTTGAGTCTCCTGCTGCAAGAATGACTGCCTTTCTCATTGCGACTCATCTCCATCATAGTTGCCGAAGTTAAAGACCTTCCCGTGACCTCGATGGCAGTTGCTCCTGTCGGAGTCGAGAGACCGTCTTAACATTGTTAATATTCGCGGTGTGTGACCGCGTTACGTTACTTCCAGACGGCGATAAATTAATAAGCGGTTTTGTAAGTCAAACGTCCAGTTGATTGAGGCAAAAACGATGCTTTCGCCTCAAGACTGACAATAGAACCTACATGGGAAGGTAGAAAGAAAATGATGAGTGATCAACAGCTCCAAGAGGAACTGAAGAACATGAAGCTGACCAAGAGCCAGATGATTGTTCTTGACATTCTGAGAAGCAGCGGCAAAGATGGTGTTACGCCAAAGCAGCTCTTGGACAAGGTTTCCTTTGCCCCAAGAACGGTCCGCTATGCACTCAGAAAGCTCCTCAAGAAGAGGCTAATCAAGCGCGTACCCTGCCTGCAGGACATGCGGCAGTGGATCTACGTGCCTGCCTAATTCGTAATCCACGACACTAGTAGTCCCTCGGGGCTATTAGTTGTCGCTGCAATAAAAACCAAGTTCTCAGTATCCCGATGGATGTCGAAGTGATGGAAGCTGAAGAGGTCAAAACCTTGGACACGTTGAAGATTCTGACAGGTTCTGAGGCGATTGATGCATACAAAGCACTGAGCGATGAGAACAGAAGACAGATTCTGCATGCTCTTCGCGCAAAGCGTATGTCGACCTCTGAATTGGTGGATTTCCTCTCAAGTCAGGACCCGAACCGAGAGGTGAAGCCGCAGACAGTGCGATATCACATCAAGGAACTTGAGAAATGTGGCCTTGTCGAGCTGGATGGCTATGAGCCTGCTGGCAATGGTGACAGTCATATCATGCAGAAGATGTGGCGTGCCACGGCAGAGAACGTCTTTTTGGCCACAGGTGACATGGACGGGTTACCCGAGAGGGCTACCTATGACTTGGACAAGACCCTGGACATAGTGGGAACTCTCAAGGAACTCGGAATGGAGGTGGAGAATGAGCAAGAAATGGAAGATCTCGCTCAGGCCTTCATGACGAGAGACCGTCTATACAAGCGAGGACTAGAATTCGCCAAGGAGAATCTCCGCGATGTCTGCGAGCTTGATCCCAAGCTGTACGTTCTCTTCCGGAGAATCCTCAGTGTGGTCCGTCTTAGCGAAGGTGACTATGAGGATTACTGGGAAGTCAGCAGAATGATAACGGACGTGCTGCGTCAGGCCTACAAGCGAGGGAAGGGAAAGAACCCCCTCGTCATCTAGTCTGATTCCCTATTCTCCTACGTACCCAGGATACCCACTCGTCAGAAGCCTTCTGATTGTGCCTGCAATCTTGGGACCAACGCCTTTTACTCTCCTGAGTTCATCCTCATCGGCGTTGAAGATTCTCTCAAGAGTGCCGAATTCGGAGAGCAGAGCCCTCGAAGTCACTGTGTCCACACCAGGGAAACCTGAGAGAATGTACTCCAGTGCGTCTGCGTCAGTGCTCTTTGCCTCGCCTGATCTTGTTCTCAGAGGCTTCTCCGATGCAACCTGTTCTAGATGGGCAAGTCTGTACAGGACGTTGGCAGTTTCTTCTGAGCTGCGTGTCCAGAGTATTGGTATTCGGAGTCTGATAGCTATTGATGCCAGCGCGCCATAGATGGCAGCTGGATTCACTGCTCTTATGCCAGTGATCTGTTCTCCCTCGATAATCAGAACAGGGCGCCTGTAGGCCGAACGCAGGGCACTGAGCTGCACAAAGAGACGTCCGTCTATCATTGACTGAATGAAGTCGTTTGACTCCTTTCGCTCTACGGCAACATCCTCGGAGAGGACGTAGTCCCC
>JAEOUG010000001.1 GCA_016839445.1 Candidatus Thorarchaeota archaeon | reverse complement strand
GGCTGAAGTCATCACCGCACTCCTGCTGATCATCGCGTCAGTAGCCATCTGGAAAAAGAAACCCTGGGCGCGAGGGGTCTTCCTCTTCAGTAGCGGTGCTCTGTTCTATACTCTGATTGCGAGCCCTGGATACTACCTACAGCTTGGCTTGGCTCCAATGGTGCTGATGTTTGCCGTGATTCTTCTCATTGACCTGATTCTCTTCGCAAAGATCATGCGAGATGACACAGCTATCTAGGGTCCGCACCGATAGCTCGATTCTCCCGAGCGGTGAACATAAACCACATCAGGCACACCCACTACTGCTGACAAGGAGAGAGGATCGAACATGTCCCAGTGGCAGAAATGGTTGAAGGGCTTCGTGACAGGCTGGTATACATCGCTTGCAGGGAGTCTCAGTAGTCTGGACAACAGCACAAGGAGTCAGTTCGAGTCCGCCTTCTCTGAAGCAATTCTGCCTGACAGCAGACTTGCTGATTTCAATGATGCCTGGAAGAACCTTGGTGATTCTGAGTCTGTCATGAAGAAGGTCAGCTCCGTGCTGAACTCACTAGATGACCTCTCCTCTGACGACACAGTGTATCTAAGAAGCTGGTTCTCTGTCTTGATGGCCGAGATGAGTCACCTTCCTCAGGATGCGCAGTCAAGGCTTCTGTCAAGTTGTGGGAGGACCTGTGCATCTCACATGACATCCAAGTTCAGGGAGATCTGGTCCCTGACTGGCAATCTCGAGGACTTCGTCGCTGAGCTCAACAAACAGCTCGCAAGGGGGGCCACCTTCTACACCTACATTGATGAGAACACAATCGGAGTCAGTTATCCAAGATGTTTCTGCCCGCTGGTGGAATTCAATCTGGTCGACTCCCCCACACTCTGCAACTGCTCGAACACCTGGATCCAGACTAACCTTCAGGGAGCCCTACTACGAACTGCATCTGTAGAGAAGCTGAGTACTGTCCTTGAGGGTGCCGAAGCGTGCAGCTTCAGAGTCAACTTGGCAGATTAGCCTGATTGGCTGCAAGAAGGCAGAACGCGGGTCGGCTCAAAAGAGGCGCTGACAAGAAGACATATACTAAGTCAGAGTTCACCTTCAAGACGGTGTATGCCATGTCGTTTCCCGATTCAAGTGAAACTGCCCCTGGGACTGACTACAGGTACAACGAACGGAAGGAGTGCAGGAACACCACGATATACTGCACGCTCTCCATTGCTCTCCTTATCGCGGCTGGAGCTGTGAACAACCCTCTGATTATGGACTCGATTCCAGGGGGGCAGGTCGGCATGACCATTTTGTCCATTGGGATCGTCGTCGGGGTACTCATTCTCTGTGCCTGGCAGGCTCCGCGGAGACCCTAGCGTTTCTGCGCAAATGTGTCCAGATTTAAGCAGACATGATTCGACCAGTCCCCATGCAGCCCCAGAGTCTAGATGATGGATTGGTCATGCGCACTGCTCAGGCAGACGACGTTCCTGCCATTATAGAGCATGTCATGGCAGTCCATGGCGAGGAAGTCGTCAATGGAGTAAGGGCGATGTATGCCCATCATCCACGCAAGTCCTGGGAAGACTGCTTCCTGATAGTGGATGAACGCTCTGGCACAGTGGTGTCCTCGCTGATTCTCTTGCCCGGGAGCTGGATGCTAGACGGCGTTGAGGTTCCTGTTGCTCAAATGGAGGCTGTGGGTACATTGAAGGAGTACCGGAACCGCGGCCTCATACACAAGCTCAACGTGGAGTTTGAGAAACGCATAGAGGCTCACGGGTCGGTAGTTCAGGTCATCGCGGGGATTCCTAACTTCTATCGCAGCTTCGGATACGAATACGGTGCTGATCTGGGAGGTGGGTTCCCTGTCGCACCGAGCCTGGTTCCGAAACTCCCTGAGGGAGAAGACGAACCCGTTGAGATTGAAGCCGTTGACCAGAAGGGGCTCAAGGGATATCTGGCCTACAGAGAGCAAGCCATGCCGCCCGGAACCTGGGTGAAGGCAATCAAGCCTGCGGACTTCAAGTACTACAATTTCGACGCGCCCAATCCCAAGACAGAGGGCTGGTTCTTCCACGTAGTACGTGAGAACAGCAAGATAGTTGGGATATTCATTCTCAGTCGCTGGGAGAGCAGACTCGACATCATCGACCTGTATCTGGACTCCTTCTCTCACGTAGACAGCGTTCTCAGGTTTGCTTTGTCCAAGAGCGAGGAGTACGGGGGACATACGGTCAGAGTAGCTCCTCCGAATCAGAGTCAAATCTGGGAGTTCGTACAGGCACGAACAGGAACCGCGTTGAGGCACCGCTATTCATGGTATGTCAAGATACCCTCCGTCGAGAGGTTCCTTCAGGCAATTGCCCCCGTCCTTAGGAAGAGGCTGTGCGGGTCTGACTACAAGGACTTCGTGGGTGAACTGAAGGTGACGGACTACAAGCAGGGTCTAGCCATACAGATAGACAAGTGCAACATCACTGAAATCAGGGAGATGGCTGAGAAGGACCCAGGGGGCTATGACCTGCGGCTCCCGCATGGTGCTCTCACTCGGCTTGTCATGGGCTATGAGACCATTGACGAATTGCAGTCCCACGAACCTGACACCATCTGCAGGGCATCTATGCTGCCTCTCGTGCGCGCTCTTTTTCCCAAGTTAAGAGCTACCGTCGATCCCTTCTACTGAATACCTCTAGCGAATAGTATATTGACCCTAGTTGATGGCGTGGACACAGTGGGTGAGAAGTGACGATGCCCCTTGACCCCTGCTCGCCGGAGGCCTTCCAAGAAACTGTGATGACATGGTGGAAGGATCATGCCCGTGAACTGCCATGGCGAAGAGACACAACTCCCTATCATGTCCTAGTCTCAGAGGTCATGCTTCAGCAGACCCAGGTGTCAAGGGTGGTGCCGAAGTATCTTGAGTTTCTCTCGGAGTTCCCCACCATTGATGCCTTGGCTGAGGCTGACACTCAGAGACTTCTCAGGGTCTGGAGTGGGCTTGGCTACAACCGCAGAGCTCTCTGGCTGCGAGAGGCTGCACAGCAGATCGTGGAGAGAGGGTCTTTTCCCGATGACATCGATGAGCTCCGAGCGCTCAAGGGGATTGGGCCGTATACATCCCGATCGATACTCATCTTTGCCTTCAACAGGGACCTTGCTTGCGTGGACACGAACATCCGACGGATTCTGATTGCTGAGGGGTTCGCTACTGAGTGTATGTCTGACAGGGAGCTTCAGGAAATGGCCGACGAGCTACTGCTCCGCGGCAGGTCACGAGACTGGCACAACGCCTTGATGGACTACGGTTCCACTGTCCTCACATCAGCCTCGACCGGCATTTCGCCTCGGTCTCAACAAGGATGCTTTGCGGGCTCAACAAGAGAACTCCGCGGGGCCATTCTCCGAGAGATGATGGAGTCTGGTCCAATGAGTGCAGACGAGCTCCGATCTAGGATTGAGATGACTCAGAGCCAACAGGAATGTTTTGACGCCGTGCTCAAAGGACTGGTGAGAGACCGTTTCCTTGAATCGACGCATGAAGGAGTCTATCGGATTCCCGATTGACGGTCACTCAAGCTCGGCGCCGCAGAGATGATAAGATATGTCCTGCTCGCTAAGAGTCAGTGCTGACCAGACATGAGCGAGAGAGTCCATTTCATAGAGGGTGCCACAGAGGAGACCTACAAAGACGCCCTTCGGGGTCTGAGAATGAAGGCCCCCGTTATCGTCAAGCCGAACTGGGGCTGCTCCAGCTGCTTCACCGAGGCGGAGATCCTAGACTGGACTCTATCGGCCATCGATGGCGAGAAGTTGGTGGTTGAGAGTTACGGATGGGCAAGAAGTGAGGAGTTCATTACCACCGGCAAGTTCGGGTCCAAGAACCGGAGTGCGCTCAGGAAGAGTGACCGATGGTTCCTTGATCACTCTGGGGTCGGTCCAGTACTGGAGAAACACGATACGCGGTTCCTGAACATAACCGAGGAGTACTGGAAGGGGCGAGTGGCGGATGCAGCGGAGATGCGTGCACTCGTTGAGAGCGAGCACAATCCAGTGGCGCTAGAGCGTATGTACGGAGAGGTCCCTGAGGAGCTGTACTCAATGCGAGGAGGAACTCTGCTTAGTCTCTCCAAGCTGAAGCGGATGGGTGACCCGTACCATGTATCACTCTCTGTCAAGAACCTCTTCGGGATGATTCCGGGACCCGGAAGGTACTCTCCCTACCATGGAAAGAAAGACTGCAACTTGGCGCAGAGCGTACTGGACATCAACAAGATCTACAGGTCGATGTTCGATGTCAAGGGAGTTGTGGAAGGGATTCTGACGGGTGAGACCGTTGATTTCACGTCAGGTACCAGTCGGCTCTTTGAGGGCCTGCAACTCGCCTGGTGCGCTGACAGTCCAGTCGAGCTCGATGCGTTCGTCGCCACTCAGCTTGAGGTTCCGCCAGACTCCGTGGGATATCTCAGTCATGTTGCGGGAGAACTTGGCAGCTGGAGTGCCAGAACCATCAGAGATGCATCTGAGCGCTCTGTCGCTCACCTCTTCCCTGCGCCCGGTTCATAGATGGCGAGGCCCGAATGAAGTACCTTCCCAGACTATTCCTTCTTCAGGAACCTGTTCATGTCTACACTGGCTGTGACAACCTCTCCCTGGGCACATTCCTGCTCTCCAGAGAACAGTGAGCATGACACAGTCATCCTCCTTCCACTGGACTCCTTGACTCGCGCCCTTAGTGTGACCGGTTCACCAAGTGGGGTCGGTCTGAGGAACTTCACACTCAATGATGCCGTCACATGCATTGTGTGGTCATCGGTGCCCTCCTCCCGGTGTGCCAGAGCATTGGCCGTGCCAGTGGCATGACAGTCGATGAGCGTGGCAATGATTCCGCCGTTGAGGATGCCTGGGAATGCCAAGTGGTGATCCTTCGGTTTCCACGTAGCCACTGTCTCCTCTCCCTCCAGATAGCTCTTCAGCTGGAGGCCGTGTTCGTTGTTCTTACCACAACCCCAGCAGAAGGTTGCTTCTTGGGGCCAATGGTCTTGGATGGTCTCTTTCGTCATGGTATTCCCTCTGCGCTAGAGCGTGTCGATGTGCAGGTGGTTATTGCTGTCTCGGAATGGCACAGGAAGGACAGGTGACGACTTAAGTAGCCGCACACCTCCGAAGGAAGTAGCAGGTCGCGAGGAGTGGACAGATTTGGGTCTTCAAGAAGTCGGCGTGATGGTCGTTGGACTTGGATTCGTTGGGGGACAGGCACATGCACCCTCTTTTGCCAAGATCGAGGGTTCGAGGCTTGTGGCCGTTTCCGACATCCTCCCTGAGGCTGCTGAGCGGCTCGTTGGCAAGTACGGTTGCGAATACTATGCTGACTATAGAGAGGGGCTCGGCAATCCAGACATTGAGGCCGTTGTGGTCTCCACACCGACTCCGTATCACTACGAGATTGCGCTTGATGCCATCCATCAAGGACGGCATGTCCTCTGTGAGATGCCTCTGACCTCAGACCTCGAACTCTCCAGAAGTCTTGCGTCAGCTGCAAGTGATGCGGGTGTCACACTACTCCCTGTCCTCAACTTCCGCTTCACTCCTAACTACGTGAAGACCAAGGGACTCCTGCAGGATGGGAAGATTGGCGACCCCATGGCATTCACATTTCGAGAACACATACCCGCCGCTGAGTTGGCGAAGCAGTGGCCGCTCTCATCGTGGGCCTGGAATGCCGAGAAGAGCGGCGGATTTCCTGACTACACGCTCTCCGTCTGGTCCATCGATCTCCTTCGCTGGCTCTTCGAAACGGAGGTCACATCAGTCACT
>JAEOUG010000042.1 GCA_016839445.1 Candidatus Thorarchaeota archaeon | reverse complement strand
GTAGGTACTCAGGCCACGCTGAATGTTATAACTGGCAAGAGGTACAGCATGATTCCGACTGAGGTCAAGCAGTATGTCCGTGGGTATTACGGACGACCTCCCGCCCCGATAGACCCAGAGGTGAAGAGGATGGCTATCGGCGACGAGGAGCCTCTGGATTGCCGACCCGCCGACCTTCTTGAGCCTGAGCTTCCCGCAGCCAAAGAGACATTGAAGGATATTCCGCATCATCCAAGAGATGAGGTTTCTTACGCACTCTTTCCTCAGTATGCTCTCGACTTTCTGAAGAGAAAGGCAGCTCGCCAGAAGCGAGGCGAGATGACACCTGAGCTTGAAGTGGCCATCATCGCCTCTGTTCTTCATATGGAGGCGAATTCCAAGGGCACAGTGAGAGGGGCTGCGGTCCATGGAGAAGCTTGGGGCGATTCCGGTCGTGCTGACTTGATTGCTGGACGCACAGCATCCTACCCGCCATCAAAATGGGACCGTGCATCTTCCTCATGGGCAACCGCAGGTAGGCGAGATATCATGAAGGGTAGAAACCAGGGGGCACAGTAATGAGTCGGGAGTATGAAGTGACCCTGGACGAGAAGCCCTATGCAGTAGAGGTCAAAATGCTGGACGAGGGCGGCGTTCTAGTTGTCAAAGTAGGTGAAGAGAGTTACACAATCAAAGCGAGCCGGGCTGAAGACGACTCCTGGAATGTGAACGATACGAGTACCGATTTCGCTGTGAAGATTCTCAGACGATCAGGCAAGTCCCTCCTGCTTGAGATTAATGGCCAGGAGCGGGAAGTTGAATGGGAACGCGTGCGGCGCCAAGAGGCTGCGGCGGCATCAACAGCGGCTGCCTCTGGCGGTGTCAAGGTCAAGGGAGGAGTGTATCCTCCAATGCCTGGCAAGATCACTGAGGTGAAGGTCATAGTGGGGGACAAAGTCAAGAGCGGTGATACGGTAGCGATTCTTGAGGCCATGAAGATGTTCAATGAGCTCAAGGTTGCGAGTTCAGGCACAGTCAAGGAGGTTAATGTTGCTCCCGGTTCGACTGTGACTCCCAACGATCTTCTTGTGCTTGTCGAGTGAGGATGCACCCCTTGAGGCCGGTCAACATTATTGGCGTTGGGATGACGAGATTCGGAGTCCTAGCAGACTCTCTCGTTGACCTAGCAGCCCAAGCCGCCTTTGAGGCCATGACTGATGCGGCTCTCGCTTCGGGGGCCATAGACCACGTGTGTGTGGGTTGCCAGAACCCTGACGAGTTCACCCAGCGAGGACACGTTTCCACGCACCTCGCGGATAGGCTGGGCCTAGTTCCTGCGGGAGCCACGCGTGTCGAAACAGGACCCTCCTCGGGAGCGAGCGCAGTTGAGGCAGGATTCAACATGGTTGCTTCAGGAGCAGCCGAAGCTGTTCTTGTGGTGGGCGTCGAGAAGATGTCTGAAGTTGACAGAGGACAGGCCTCACGAATTCTCTCAAAGATGATATCCTTCGAAGATGAAGCGCGGTACGGTGCGACTCCTACTGCTTTAGCAGCCATGATTGCTCGACGTTATATGCACGACTACGGATTGACTCGGGACGAGCTCTCACTGATACCGGTGAAAGCACACAGGAATGGCGCGAAGAACCCACTCGCACACTTCCAGAAGGAGATTACCATTGAAGAGGTGTGCTCCTCACGAGTCGTCGCGGACCCACTCACACTGTACGATTGCAGCCCAACGTCGGACGGAGCCGCAGCAGTTGTCATTACGTCAGACGATCTCGCTAGGAATGTGGATGTCCCGAGAGATGCGATTCAGGTTTTGGGCATCGGTCATGCCACCGACTATTTTGCAGTTCAACACAGACACTCACTGACGTCCTTGAGTGCCACAGTCAGAGCGTCTGAGCGCGCCTATCAAATGGCTGGCATAGGACCTGCAGACGTAGATGTATGTGAAGTGCATGATGCCTTCTCGATTCTGGAACTAGTGAATGTGGAAGACCTGGGGCTTGCTCCAAGAGGAGCTTCCATTGATCTCGTGAAGAAGGGGTCGCTGGAGGTCTCTGGTGAGATTCCAGTCAATCCATCTGGTGGGATAAAGGCACGAGGCCACCCGACTGGTGCCACAGGCGTTGCACAGATTCGAGACATCGTTTTGCAGCTGAGGGGAGAAGCTCCGCCTGGGTTGCAGACGCAGTCTCCACGGATTGGTCTAGCACACAATATCGGTGGCTTCGGCAACAACATCGTGGTCACGATTCTGGGGGCAGAATAGTAACCTACATTGTCTGTCCGCGTTTCACTCCACCTGCAATACGTCGGTTCATCCTAGATTGTCTTATTTGACCTACGACGGCAGCGACTGTGTACGTGCTCAGATATGGGCCTAGCATGCTAACTGACGGTCACATGGCGAAGTCATGGTCGTCTTGTTGAGTGACTGCAGCAGGAAACAGACTTCGTCAAGAATCAAACGCATCTGCCTAATCAGCAAAGGGTGTCAAAAGAATGAGAAGAGATGTGCTTTCCCTGATACTTTTCCTGGCGCTATTTGGAATGATGATTGCTCCTTCCCCAGACATGAGAGTGCCAGAGGCAACCCCGATTCAGATTGCCGACGGAGATTCATTCTCGGTGTCTGGCATAGGGGATAATACTGAGAGCTTTGTACAGCAGCTCTCCAATCTGCATGCTCCCACAGACATAGGGACGCATAGCGTATTTGCCGACCTTCAGGACTATGGAGTCAACTATGACCAGATGACCGAGGGCAATACGGGCACGTCCGGATTCAATCTGGAGGACTATGTTGACCAGCAATCAAACCTTCATGCGCCAACCGATGTGGGAACTCACAGCAACTTCGCAGAGATGCAGGACACCGATTCTGTCTACGACACCCTGACGGAAGGTGACACAGGCTCTCCCGAAATTGCCGAGGACTTGTACGTCGACACTGCACCGACACCTGTCACTTGGACTCAGACCGGAACCTCTCCCTATCTTGACGCTCAGGACTACCCCACCAGCTACATCTCAACAGCAAGCAACGGAGCAGTCTCAGGTTGGTATGGTTTTGGCGCCACAACAGGTTCCTCCGGAACGTTCACAGTGGTTCTCTATGTATACTGTGGTCAAGCAGATGACGATGATATTGCGTGGGAGCTGGACTGGACAAGCGATGGCACCGCTGATGCTAGTGGCTCATTCACGGACCCTGCAGGTGCATGGTACAACACCGGTACGGTCAGTGGACTTGACACCGTAGCTGAGATTGATGCATGTCGGGTGAGGTTCACGATGACGAAGGGCGGAGGAGCGCCTACGACCAACTGGGTCGATGCTGCCTACCTTGATGTGTACCAGGCTGGCACGACAAACTACGATCTTGATCTGGAGGTCGGCTGGACCGCAGCTGACTTCGATGAATCCAATGAGGAACTCTGCATCTACGGAGGCACTCAGGGCACCGAGGCCCTTAGAGTAGATGTCTGGGATGGTTCTCAGTGGCAGAATGTGATAGCAGATGTCGCTGCCGGCTGGAACAATGTATCAGTGAGTTCCTATCTCACTGGCACTGCCTTGGAGATTCGGTTCACAGACACAAGTGACGAGTCGACTGCGCAGGAGACTTGGGAGATAGAGGGAGTCCTGCTCCACGTGTGGACGGCTGGCTCCGACAACTACGAGTTGGACCTAGAAGTGGGTTGGACAAGCGCGGACTATGACGAGACCAATGAGGAACTATGTATCTATCCGGTGACCGGTGGCGGTTGGCCCGCGGAGGACATCAAGGTCGATGTCTGGAATGGTGCATGGACAAACGTCATCTCCGACCTTGCACCTGATCAGTGGAATAACGTCAGCATTACTAGCTATCTCACTGGCTCCTCCTTTGAGATACGATTTGTCGGAGGGACTGAAACCGGCGACACTACACAAAACACGTGGGAGATCGACGCTGTACTGATTCACGTCTGGACTCCCAGCTACGCACCTGCAAGCGACCAGGCCCCCACTCTGGACAATCCGACTGACACTGACAACATGTACGCTCAGTACGTGGAGTACCAGGTCACAGCCTATGTTTCTGACCAGAATGGGTTTGCT
Source organism: Candidatus Thorarchaeota archaeon (assembly GCA_016839445.1). GTDB lineage: Archaea > Asgardarchaeota > Thorarchaeia > Thorarchaeales > Thorarchaeaceae > SMTZ1-45. Next base: position 15,504 of record JAEOUG010000042.1, on the reverse strand, counting down.
GACATTGACTACCTTGAAGTTTCCATATGGGATAACGCACAGAGCACCGAGTATTGTAGGTTCAGGTATGACGAGGACACGAACTCTTTCACTGAGGAATACGACGCAGGAACTTATGTCGCCCTGAACACGGGAAGCTCGACCGCGACAGAGAGCGGGAATGATATTGATGCAACATTCTACTTCACGATTGACTGGGACTTTCCAGACTCGACCGACCTAGACGCAAGAGTCTACGTTGTGGATACACAGACAGAATCATCAACAACATGGTATGAGGTTAATTGGGACACAGAGACCCGGCTTGACTACTCCGTTGCACCAAGCATCAGCGACGGCTCAGGCACTCTCGACAGAGGCGACCTCGATGGCTCTTTCACAATCACAGGCACCATCATCTACTACGGTTCTGGTGACGATTTTCCAGACTCGGCGAGTGTTGATGTTTGGGTTTCAGCACCAGAGTATGGAACGTCAGTAGGACCATGGTCCGATCTCACCTTGACCTCTGGCCAATTCTCGGTCACCTGCTATGCAGACGATGTTGTTGGAGAGGACACTTACACAGTCACAGTTGTCGAGGAAGGGGCAGGGTCCGGCGGCACCGACCTGTACTACACCACAAGCACAACTGACACTTACATCGCCGACCAAGTGCAGATTCAGTCATACTCCGTCGTTGATGCCAGAGTAGACATCAATGCCAATGTCAATGTCGATGTGACCCTCTATTATGATTACGACGACAGCCCAGTCACAGACGGCACGGTCACTATCAACTCAGCCGCAGCCACACACCAAGGAAGCGGCGTCTGGAGAATCACAGAGTCGGAATCTACAGTCATGGCAAACACCTACGACACAGTTGCTTACTCGGGTGGAACCCACGGAATCTCTCTGGTTGATCAGAACGGGCAATCACAGCAGGTCATCTGGGACCAGGTGTTGGTCGTTTCCTACTCGGTTGCTGACGACCGCGTCAATGTGGGGAACAGCGTTAATGTCGATGTCACACTGATATACGATTACGACGACGCCCCAGTGACCGACGGCACTGTAACGATAAACACTATCTCGGCAGCCCATCAAGGATCTGGCGTCTGGAGAATCTCTCCCTCTCAGGCCTCTGTCACCGCAGTGACATATAATCTCGTGGCGGCGAGTGGGAACACCCATGGAATCACTTCGGTGAACCAGAACAGCCAGAGTCAGGAAGTAATCTGGGATCAGGTTCTTGTCACTGGCTACACGGTCGCAGACGCAAGGGTGAACATCGATGACAGCGTCAACGTTGATGTAACAGTCGAATACGCCTATGACAGCGCATCCGTCACTGATGGCAGTCTGACCATCAATGGGTTCAGCGCTGCCCACCAAGGATTGGGGGTCTGGCGCATCGTCCAGAGTCAGAGCACAGTCCAATCAGTCACGTATGACACTGTAGCTTGCTCTGGAAACACAGAGGGCATCACCTCTGTCGACCAAAACGGGCAGAGCCAGCAAGTGGTCTGGGACCAGGTGCTGGTAGACTCATATTCAGTATCTGATGCAAGAGCCAACGTAGACGCCAATGTGAACGTGGATGTCACAGTTGAGTACGCCTATGATGGCACACCCGTCACTGACGGCAGTCTGACCATTAATGGGTTCAGCGCTACCCACCAAGGACTGGGGGTCTGGCGCGTCGTTCAGACCCGAGGCACAGTTCAGTCGGTTACGTACAATACAGTTGCCTGCTCTGGAAACACTGAAGGCATCACCTCCGTCGACCAGAACGGGCAGTTAACTTCGGTTATCTGGGACAGAATCGTTGTCCAGACCACCCTTGTCGACGATGGCCGCGTCGATGTGAGCGCAAGTGCAGAAATCAGGGTCACACTCATCCTAGAATACGATAGTACACCCCTTGGAGCCGGCGACTCTGTCACTCTGGATGGCGTTGCCATGACTTGGGATGGCACCAATTCTTGGTTCGACCTTACGCGTTCACAGGCCTCAGTCGGTGTCTGGCTGTACTACGTGAACTCAACAACCGAGGCCACTTACGGTATCACTGCTCTCAATCTCAACTCCCAGAGTGTATCAGTAATCTGGGATCAGATACAGGTTCAATCCTATTCTACCACTGACAATAGAGTCGGCCTCAATGTCAACGTCGATGTGAGCGTCACACTTCTGTACGTCTACGACAGCACACCTGTCACAGATGGATCTGTTACTATCAACAGCCTCTCCGCGACTCATGTGGGTTCAGGTGTCTGGCAGACCACGGACAGTCAGAGCTCTGTTCAGCTTGTCACCTACGACACAGTCGCCTGCTCTGGCAATACCTTTGGCATCACCGCAGTAGACCAGAACAGCCAATCAACTGATGTGATATGGGACCGTGTTCAGGTCCAGTCCTACACGGTTCTAGACAACCGGGTCAATGTCGGTGACTCAGTGAATGTGGACGTCACCCTCTACTACGATTATGACAACTCACCTGTCACAGACGGGTCTGTCACCATTAACACAATCTCAGCAGTCCATCAGGGGTCCGGTGTCTGGAGGATTAGTGACTCCGAGTCTTCAGTGATTGCCAACACCTACGATACAGTTGCCTGCTCTGGGAACTCCCTCGGTATCACTGCAGTTGACCAGAACGGGCAGACTCAACAGGTCATCTGGGACCGGGTCCAGGTCCAGGGTTACTCAGTCGTCGATGACCGAGTCAACGTGAACGTAGCTGTGAACATCGAAGTGATGCTCTACTATGACTATGATGACAGTCCTGTGACAAACGGAGTCGTCACAATCAACGGCGAGGCTGCTAATCACCTCGGCTCTGGAGTCTGGTGGATTCAAGACTCGCAGGCTGCGGTGCAACTTGTGACTTATGACACGGTTGCTTGCTCGGCCAATACCTACGGCATCTCAGTTGTAGACCAGAACTCCCTTTCGCAGGATGTCATTTGGGATCAGGTAGTCGTTGTGTCTTATTCTGTTTCTGACACTAGAACTAGTATCAATGACAACGTGGATGTCAACGTGACTCTGATCTATGACTATGATGATGCAGCCGTCACCGATGGGTCCGTTCTCATCAACGGCAACAGCGCGACGCATCTCCAGTCTGGTATATGGAACATCACGGCCACTCGTGGTTCTGTGCAGCTGGTCACATTCAATCTAGTCAGCTGTTCAGGCAACTTGCATGGAATCAGTGCAGTCGACCAGAACTCCCAGTCGGTCGATGTTATCTTTGATCGAGTGCAGGTTGTGGGCTACGCAGTTGCAGATGCTCGTGTGAACATCGGAGCAAGTGTGGATGTTAATGTCACACTAATCTATGACTATGATGACAACCCCATCACCGACGGCACAGTTACAGTGAACGGTCTGACTGCCACTCACATCTCGGGTGGTGTCTGGCAGTTCAGTGACACAGAGGCCTCAGTCTGGGCCAACACCTATAGCACAGTGGCTGCCTCCGGGAACCTGCACGGCATAGACTCTGTAGATCAGAATGGTCAGAGCCAGCAGGTAGTCTGGGATGAGATTGCGGTCCGGTCCTATAGTGCCACAGATGCGCGCGTGAACATCAATGATGCAGCCACCATTGAAGTGACCCTAGAATACGAGTACGATGACGCTCCGGTCACAGATGGCTCTGTTACCATTAATGGCATCTCAGCATCTCACCAGGGATCTGGTGTCTGGAGGATTACTGACACCGAGTCTGCTGTCACTATGAACACCTACAACCTTGTCGTGTGCTCAGGTAACACTCTTGGCATCACCTCGGTCAACCAGAACTCTCAGACGCAGGAGGTCATTTGGGACAGGGTTCAGGTGCAGGGCTACTCAGTTTCAGACAGTCGCGTTAGCATTAACGATGCGGTCAACATCGACGTGACACTGTACTATGACTACGACGATAGCCCGGTGACCGACGGCACGGTCACCGTGAACGGCATTTCAGCAACCCACATAGGATTGGGTGTCTGGAGAGCTTCCGACTCCGAATCAACGGTGACTGGGAACCTATACAACACGGTCTCTGCAGCTGGCAACACATACGGAATCTCCAGCATCGATCAGAATGGCCAGAGCGTGTCCGTCATCTGGGACCAGCTTGTGATTACTATTGGTGTGGACAATCCGTCACCGACAAACGGAGTCCAGGCCAACTTCACTCTGGCCGTGATTTTCGACTATGACGATGCCGCATGCACAACCTATCAGGTTGTGGTGTACCGTAACGGTACATGGTGGCACTCCTTCACGGACTCCAACAAATCAGGATTCGTGGACACAAATTCAGATATGACTTACACATACACGGTGGCCATTGTCACTTCTGAAGGCACGTTCAGTGTGACTGCCTTCACTTCCAATAGCCGCCAGGTGACTTGGTCCATAGCGGCCAACATCGCACCTGTCAACGACGCGGAGCCCGTGCTAATCAACGCCGATGACACGGACAATCTATACGCCAGGTACAGATACTATATCATCACAAGCAACGTGTCAGACGCGGATGGCTATGCTGATATCGAATACGTGGAGTTCTCCATGTACGATAACGCTAGAACCTTCGCTTTCTGGACAGTCAGATACACTGTTGCTGGCGGAACCTTCAGCATCCAGGCAGGAGCAAGCTACATAGCTCTTGGCTCATGTTCCGCTGTCATGGTCGGGAATGACTTAGACATCACATGGGCCATCAAGGTCGACTGGGATCATCCAGATCTCGTGGATGTCGACATGCACCAGTACGTGAATGACGGTACAGTCGGAGTAGAGGACTACTACGAGTCCAACTGGGACGTAGAGACTCGGCTTGAGATAACAGGACTCACGGTCGATGATGGCTCAGGGACTGCTGGTAGAGGGCCTCTCGATGGCTCTTTCGTTGTATCTGGCACAGTGATCTACTATGGCTCAGGTGACGACTTCCCGTTGTCTAACGAGACTGACGTCTGGGTCTCTAGTGACGCCTACGGCACAAATGTCGGACCGTGGAGTGACTTGACACTTAGCTCAGGTCAGTTCAGTCTGACCGCCTACGCCGCCAACTCGGTCATTCTGGCCAACCTAACCATCAAGGCCGTAGCGGAGTCCGCTGGTAGCGGTGGCACGAGTCTGCTGGAGTCAGCAACCCAGTCCAGCTACATCTCAGATAGAGTTCAGGTGCAAGTATACACGGCCGTTGATCCTCGAATCAACATTGGTGACACGGCTACCATTGATGTCGAGCTCCTATACGAGTACGACTCGAGCCCCGTAACTGACGGCACAGTCACTGTCAACACACTCTCCGCTACTCATCAGGGTGGAGGGGTCTGGCGATTCACTGACATGAAGTCCAGCGTTCAGCTGGTCACTTACGATACGGTTGCATACTCGGGTGGCACTCACGGCCTCTCTCAGGTGGACCAGAGTGCCATGAGTCAGGATGTGATCTGGGATCAGATTGTGGTACAGACGACCGTGGCTAGCGATACGAGAACAAACGTCGGTGATAGCGTGGAGATCCGTGTGACTCTCTGGCTTGCCTATGACAGTTCATTCCTGGGATCGGGCGACTCCGTTTCTCTGAACGGCACATCAATGACATGGGACTTCGGCAACTCCTGGTTTGAGCTTGCTGTATCCCTCTCAGATGTTGGACTACAGGCTTTCTACGTCAACTCCAGCTCCGAGGCAACCTACGGCATCACGAGTCTGGATGTCAACAGCATGAGTGCTTCTGTTATCTGGGATCAGATTGTCGTTCAGACAACAGCAGTCACCGATGGGCGTGTAGATGTGACCACGTCTACAGAGATCCGTGTGACTCTCTGGCTTGCATACGATCACGAATACCTTGGAGCAGGAGACACAGTCACTCTCGAGGACAGCGCCATGTCTTGGGACGGAGCCAACTCCTGGTGGGAGTACAGTGCCCTGCAGTCCTCTGTCGGATTGTGGAGATACTTCGTCAATTCATCGATTGAGTCCACATATGGAATCACTGCGCTGGACATGAATGGCATATTCGTGGAGGTCATCTGGGACCAGATTGTGGTTCAGACAACAGCTGCTGACGACTATCGGGTCAACGTTGGGGACAACGCGGAGATCAGAGTGACTCTGTATCTCGCCTATGATAGCACTCTCTTGGGTGCAGCTGACAGCGTGGCTCTTGATGGTTCACTCATGACCTATGACGCAGGCAACTCGTGGTTTGAGCTTCTGGTTTCACAGGCATCGGTAGGCAGTTGGCTCTACTTCGTGAACGCAACAGCTGACTCGACCTACGGAATCACCGCCCTAGACCTTAACTCCCAGAATGTCGCGGTTGTCTGGGACCGCCTAGTTGTGCAGACCACAGTTGCGGATGACTCTCGGATTGACATTAGCACCAGTGCTGAAGTGCGAGTCACAGTCTGGCACGAGTACGATGGCACATTCCTTGGTTCGGCAGACTCAGTGACCCTTGATGGTTCAGCGATGACTTGGGATGCGGGTAACTCCTGGTTCGAGCTGCAGGTCAGCCAGTTGTCAGTTGGCGCTTGGGCCTACTTCGTCAATTCAAGCATCAGTACAGTCCATGGCATCACACTCCTCGACCTTAATGGGCAGAGCGTGGCCATTGTGTGGGACCAGATTCAGGTCCAATCCTCTTCTGTTTCTGATGGTCGTGTGAACATCGGAGACACAGTGGATCTGGATGTCACACTGGTGTCTCTCTACGACAGTTCCCCCGTCACAACAGGGTCTGTCCTGATCAATGGTGAAGCGGCATCTCATCAGGGTGGTGGTCTATGGCGCATCTCTGTGTCGAATGCCTCAGTGTCATCCGCTCTATTCAACGCAGTGAGTGCCTCTGGCAACACATACGGTATCAGTGCCATTGACCAGAACGCCTTCTCTCAGACCATAATCTGGGATCGTCTCATCATCTCTGTTGGTGTTGATGACCCATCTCTCGTAAACGGAGTTCAGGCCAACTTCACTCTCACCGTGACCTTCGACTATGATGACTCAGTCTGTTCTACGTATCAGGTTGTGGTCATTCGAAACAGCACGTGGTGGCATTCCTTCACGGACACTAATCTCTCACTCTTCGTCGATGTGGGTACTGATGTTGCCTATGAGTACACGGTGAGCATCATCACATCTGAAACGGCCTACGGGATAACAGCATTCACTGTCAATACTAGACTTGCCGTCTGGTCTGCCGCTCCTAACGAGGTTCCGATCAACACAGCGACTCCTGTGCTGACAAACGCCGACGATACTGACTACATGTACGCTCGCTATCGCTACTACGTGCTCACTAGCAACGTGAGCGATGCAAACGGGTACCTCAGCATCAGCTATGTCGAGCTAACCCTCCTTGCTGATGACAACAGCACTGTTATCTGGATTCTCCGATACACGCGAGCAACTGGAGTATTCAGTGTTGAGCTCGGAGGTAGCTTCCTCACCATCTCAGCGTCCTCCTACGCTTCTGGCACGGGCGATGTTCTCGAGATTGTCTGGATGATCAAGATTGATTGGACACATCCGGATGTTTCCGGCTGCTACGTGGAGCAACTCGTCACAGACGGCATCGACTCTGATGCAGACTCCTACTCACTCGGCTGGAATGTCGAGACAAGGCTGGATTACTCCGCGACTCCCAGTCTGTCCGATGACCGAGGGGATGTGAACACAACCGACCTAGTCGCTCAGGGCTCAGTAATCTACTATGGCTCTAGCATAACCCCACTTGCCAACGAGACCGACGTATGGATTGTCCATGACGTGTCGGGCACTTGGATGGGTAATCTTGTGGCCGGGGACTTCACAGTCGGGTCTATCTCCTCATCGCTCGTAGTACGTCTCAACACCTACACATTCAAGATTGTGATTGAAGGTGCAGGCTCTGGCTCTTCTGACCTCTTCTTCGGCGCGAGTGTCACTGACACGTTCATTACTGACAGAGTGGAGGTCTATCAGGCAGGGACCGTTGACTCGCGAGTCAACGTCAACACAGTCGGCGAGGTCTGGTGGAGGGCCAGATACGTCTACGATAGTTCTGAAATTACATCTGGTGTGACCATTGAGATCAACGGATCGCTGGTCCTCACCTGGGATTCAGTTGAGGCCCGATGGCACTGGTCGGGGTCTCGTGCATCAGTACAGCAGGACTTCTTCGATATCGTGTCTGTCTTGGAGTCGACCTACGGAATCTCCAACTACACGGTCCTGACTTCAACACAGAGCGTCATATGGGATGCCGTGGTGGTGTCAATAACCAATCCCGCGGATCAACGCATCGACGTTGGGCTCAATGCAACAGGTATTCTTGTCTCAGCTGTCTATGCCTTTGATGGCGCACCCTTCGATGGGACAGTCACCCTGAACAACACCGACTTCCAGTACTCATCACCACAGAGGCAGGGCTATGTTGCATCCTCGCTTTCAGGTGACTACCACGGAATCACGCTAATACAGTCAAGTGATGTGACGTGGGTCATATGGGACCGCGTCCACGTAGTCTCCATCTCCGCCACCCTGTTCTACTTCGACCCTGATGAGTCGGGCACTGTTGCAGTCACACTCCAGTACGAGTACGACGGCACATGGGTTCTGGCAGGATCCTTCAGCATAGCAGGAGAGGCGTTGGCCCATGTAGGCACAGGCAGATGGGAGGCCTCTATCTCAAGGAGTTCCTACCAGTCCCTCATGCTTGATGACCTGACTACCTGCGACGCCACACTCCACGGCATAACAGAGTACAACATGGATGGTCAGAGTGTCACTTTCTACTGGGACCGACTTGAGTTCTACGCGGTGTCTGTCTCCGACGCACACGTCAACATCGGTGACACTATCTCACTCAATTGGAGTGTACGGCTTGAGAACGCAGGCATACCGGTAGCCGCTGGTATTGTCTCTCAGATGACCGGAGGTATCAGTTTGCTGCCTTCTACCGGTTTTCTGATTGCCTCTCACTCAGAGAGCACTGTGACGAGCTCAAGCTTCGGCATTATCTCTGCGTCCCTCGAGAACATTGACAACTTCGTGCAGACAGTCAGTGATGTGACTGTCATCTGGGATCGTGTTAGGGTTGAAACAACAACCGCATCCACTGATTCGCTGAATGCGGGGCAGAGTGTCGAGATTCGTGTCACAATGGTATACGAGTTTGACGAGACCGCGGTGACCGACGGTGAGGTTCGCCTGACCGACGGTTCAATGGTGCATAGCATGACCTACAACGCAGCAGGGTATTGGACCGCGTCAGTGGTAAAGTCTGTTGCAGGTAGCTACACCTTCAGAGTCGATAGCATCTGGGACAACGAACACGGAATCCAAGTTCTGAACCTCAATGCCCAGAGTGTGGTTGTGGAGTTTGCTCCCGGCGGCTCAGTAGGTCTGCCCATCGAGACGATAGCTCTGACGGCCGTCGTGGGTGTAGTTGCCATCGGTGGCATAGTTGTTGTTGCTCGCCGACGAAAACCAAGTGTTCCTGGAGGACTGGACTTCGATGTCGAGCCCGAAGGTCTGGGCGCCGCTGAGCCAGAAGTCTCGTTGGAGGAAGACATGGTCGGAGTCGATGAAGCAGAGGACATCGAAGAGGCAATCACTCCCGAGATCGAGGAGGAAACTGGGCTTGATGAGGTAGACGAGGTCGTTTCCGAGCCCGAGGCTGCGGAGTCCGAAGCGGCATTGCTTGAGGACACTGAGCTTGCTGCTGAGCCTGAGATACCAACTGAGGATTTGGCTGCCGAACCTGTCGAGGAGGTTGTGGAGGAGCCCGTAATCGAGCCCGAGGTTGAGGTGGTTGAGGAAGAACTCCCCTCTGCGGATGCTGAGCCTGAAGCAGAAGAAGTCACAGTGGTGGAAGCGGAGACCGCTGAAATCGATGAAGTGGAGGTCGAGCCTACTCCGGAGAGGCCTTTGACCAAGAAGGAGCTACTCGATTCAATGCCTCCTGAGATTCGAGAGGCAATTCCGGAAGCTGACTTGCAGAAGCTATCGAAGAAGGAGATTGAGGGTCTCATAGAGTCATACGTGCCTCCTGAGGAGCCGCTCCCGGATGTGGGTGGACCTCTGCCGACCGAACCTTCGGTACCTCTTACAACGGAGCTACCCCTCTCAGAGCTGAGCAAGAACGAGCTAATGGATCTGCTACCTGATGACATCAAGTCGACCGTAAGCGCCAAGGAGCTTAAGCGCCTGAGCAAGCAGGAACTGATCAGTCTGCTGGAGTCCTTCATTGGCCCTGAAGGTGAGTCGTGAGGGGAGTCCTTACGGAACTCTTTTCTCGACTCAAGCTCTCTCTGTGGCTGTGTCGCAGATGAAGGTCAAGTCCTCCACGTGCAGCAAATGCTCACGAGTAGTTGTACCTCCCAGGGACCTCTGCCCCTACTGTGGAATAGCTGGCTCAATGGAGCCCACAGAACTATCTCCCCGCGGAGAGATCCTCAGTTACACTCTGCTCCACATGCCTCCGGAAGGATTTGAACCCCCTCTCATGATGGCCCTAGTGCGACTAGAACAGGATGCCACGGTACTGTGTCTTCTCGAAGAGAAGACGACGTTTCCTGACTTGAAGATTGGGGCAAATGTGGAGCTGAGTCTTGATGATGCTGAGCGGCTCCGCTTCAGGCCCATGAAATGAGTACTCAATCCCTCTCTATGAGTTACGGTTTTAAGAAGGTGTTCTGTTTCCACTTCTAGGTTCGAACGATGAAGGACTACCTATCTACAGCCCTGTGGACAGACGATGAGATTGCATTCCGCCACGAGGTGCGGAGTTTCTGTCAGAAGGAAATTGCTCCCATCGCAGATGAGATTGACAAGGGTCCCTACCCAAGAGAGTTGCTGAAGAAGATTGGGAAGGCAGGATACATGGGTGTCCACCATGAGAAGTCCGTGGGAGGCACTAATAGGGGGTTGTCCTATGAGATCATTGTGGCCGAAGAGATCTCGGCTGTAAATGGAGGTCTCGATATGGCACGGATGGCCACAACCACCCTCTATGGTATGCCAGTTGCACGTTTCGGGACTCCAGAGCAGAAGAAGAAGTACTTGGAGCCGATCGTTTCTGGAGACCTCATCGGCTGCATTGGAATCACCGAACCTGATGTGGGCTCTGACACTGCAGGGATGAAGACACGTGCAGAGAAGGACGGCGACGAATGGGTTCTTAATGGTGAGAAACGGTTCATCACAAACGGTAGCCAAGCCGACTACATGTGTGCCTTTGCCATCACTGACCCGAACGTTAAGTCCAAGGAGGGCATGACGGCCTTCATCGTTGACACGAAGAGCGAGGGCTTTAGCGTTGTCCAGGACCACGATCTTCTTGGAATGAAGTCAGCACGCGTTTCATGGTTGAAGCTGGAGGATGTCCGGGTCCCTTCAGACATGGTTCTTGGAGAGCCTGGTCAGGGCTTCCACATATTGATGGATGAGCTGGACTCCGAACGAACCGCCATAGCTGGCGAGGCCATTGGGTATGCCCGTACTCCCTACGAGATTGCAGTGCGTTATTCTACCGAACGCCAGCAGTTTGGTCGTCCGATTCGGGCCTTTGAGGGAGTATCCTTCAAGATTGCAGACATGGCCATGAAGCTGGAGGCAGGACGAGCACTCACTCTGCTCGCAGCGAGAATGTACGACAGAGGCGAGAAGATCACAAAAGAGGCCTCGATAGCCAAGCTCTATACCACTGAAGCAGCGATTCAGGTGACCAACGACGCGCTGCAGATTCTCGGAGGCATGGGATACACTACGGACTATCCTATTGAGCGGTTTCTACGTGACGCCCGCCTGATGACCATCGGGGGTGGTACCGCGGAGATCCTCCGTTTTCTCATACAACGAGAGGTGTTCAAGGAGTTCTCTCTCTAGTCTGGCTGAGGTTCGGGCCGACATAATGTCCGAGAGTAGGTGGGGGCAGCTGAGAAGCCGCCCCAACCAGCTTCCTAGTTCTTGATGATTGCGATTATCCGGTTGATTCCGTTCACCACACGGACGGTGGCAGTGAAGCTGTCACTCACTCCGATATCAAAGAGCAGAGTGTACCAGGACTCAGTGTCCATCCAGACTGATGTGCCTTCGAGGTACTCGTACGTTGAATTATCGGTCCGCAGCACAATATGGGTCTCATCATCGGTGATGTATTCCCGAATGTCCACTACTGAAGCAGTCATATTGAACTCGCCTGTTGGCTCGGGTTCAAGACTGCCGCCGAAGAGCTCGACATAATTGGAGCGAGTTTCGTAGACGAGGTCCGCACCAGAGAGGGTTCCTCCCGTCGGCACGAAGACGTATCTGTCTATGTTTGAGGCATCCACCAAAGCAAGGCCGTGCAGGTTCATGTTGCTGATGTAGTAGTACCCCTCATCATCATAGCCGCCGTCCATCCAGTAGATGGGAGCATACCAAGTCCACTTCGTCAGAGTCGAATTGATCTGCACAGGATACAGGAGCGGCATTGCTCCGCGATACATACCCGTGGCAGGATCTGGTATGTTCGCCACGACATTCTTCCAGGCGGCATCGCCGCTTAGGTACCCCAACGTGCTCATGTCGTGGTATGTGACTTTCGTGCTGTTGGCTCTGAAGACGCCTGCCAGAGTACGGTCATTTGTCACCGGATTCATGGTCACAAACGCCTCGACCCTGTTGGTGTCAGGATTCACTATGTAACGGGTGTCCTCATGAATCTCCAGTCTGTCATTGGAGGGCCTGATGAACCAGAGAAATCCACCTGCGAACAGGTCGAAACCATCACCGCGCCTGTACCCTCCCCAACGTGAAACCTGCCTCTCAAGCCACTCCTCTGCATATGCCTGAGTGATCCAGTCGGGAGTTTCCTCGATGGAGTCGTACGAGTACACTGAGCCGTTCTCAGCATAGACAATCGGGCCGATTGCGCGCTCCACGAAGTCGAATCCGATTGGTGTTCTAGTCTGAACGTATACTAGCCCACCTGAGGGATCCCATGTCGGATAGGCGTACTGGTATGAAGCGGTCATGTCATTCAGGTAGTTGCCGAAGCGGATGTTTCTGTCCCAGAACAGACCCTCTCCTACCGGCATTGTCGTTTCTGTTATGATCTCAGGTTCTTCCTGGGGGTCGTTTGCGTCCACGACAATGAATCCCTTCACGAAGTTCTCAGCAAGAACATTGGTTGAGACTATCGTGCATACCCAGACCAGCCGCCCATTGCGTGTCGTTATGTGCGCCGCAGCAACCACCACGTTTGATCCGAATGGGGCTATTCTAAGGTTGGCTACATAGATGGCGTATTCCTGTGTGACTAGGCGAACCATGTTGTCTGGAATCGGATTCTCAAAGAGGGGCTCATCGGTTTCTACTATCCGTGAGTCGAAGTACTGGGCGTTCGCAACTCCTGAGGTCCAGCTCATGAAACCTGAGAACATGGGAACTACAATGATGATTATGATCCCAAGGCAGAGGAACGGTTTGCGAATCCCCTCGAATACGTCCTCTATTCTTCCTGGTCTTGCTCCACTCGAGAAGACCAACAGGATGCCTAGGCTGAAGGCCAATGACATCACTGCCCAGGGCAGGGTCTGTACCATTACGATGCAAATTGCGATCCATGCAATGGTCCCCCAGACCAAGCGGAGTGGGAGCCACTTCAGCAGTTCTCTTGGTCTCAGCATTCTCTTAGAGAAGGGTATTGGTATTGCATGCAGAATCAGTGAAATCAGTAGAAACACAATGACATTCATGTGATGTCCTCTCTCCGATGGTGTGTGGATGGTCTGAGTCCGGGGACTCTTAACGTTTTCCAGTCAGACTGCGAGAATGTATACTCTCAGACCTTATAGGCGTTCAATACGGGGTGGGGTCAATACTTGCAGGTGAAAAGCATGTCCGAGAAACTAGGTCAGTTGGACCTCGTCTTCGTGGTTGATAACACGGGGTCTATGGGTCCATACATCGAAGTGACAAAACGCAAGATTCTGGAAATCATCAGAACCATCAAGAAGGAGGAACTCTGCCACCGCCTCAGGGTGGGCCTAGTGGCATACCGGGACCATCCTCCTGAGGAAACCACCTTCGTCACTAAGAAATACGAGCTAACTCAAGACACCTCCAAGATTGAGCAGAACGTGAAAGAGATGGCCGCCGATGGAGGAGGTGACGGCCCCGAGGCCGTATCTGATGCTCTTGATGCGGCGAACCGGATGGAGTTCCTACTTGATGCAGCGAAGATAGTGGTCCTCATTGCCGACGCTCCTCCGCATGGGGTTGAGCCTGGTGACCGCTGGCCAGACGGTCCACCAAGCGGCATCAAATGGGAAAAAGAAGTGGAACGCGCATTTGAGAAGGGAATAGTCGTCCACACGGTTGGATGCTATCCGGAGATTGCGGGTTATCAGAATGCAGTGAAGACCTTTGAGAAGATTGCATCAGGAACTCGGGGGAAGTTCTTCCCGCTTGACGAGGCCGAGAAGCTTGTGAGCATCATCACTGGAGTTGCCATTGAGGAGATCGATAAGATTGCCATTCAGCAGTCAGTCCTGGAAGAACTTGGCGCATCGATTGAGGATATACCTGAAGACGGTCACATGTCCGAGGAGCAGATTGCCACGATTACTGCTAAGGTGCGCGCCGGAGGCTTCAGGAAGCGGGCCCTTCGCGCGGATGCGCCTTCGCCGGCCAGTGCCGCAGAATCATTTGACATCGAGTCTGAAGAGGTCACTGAAGATGATGTCAAGGAGGCCCTGCGCCAGCTATCAAAGAAGCGATAGGCGAAATGGATAGTTCAGGCTCGGTGCTGTTTGAACCACTCAACAGCACCACCTGCTCTCAGGAGATTCACCATTCGCTCTGATAGAGGCTTTCCGTGGAGAACGTCACCGTTCTTCTTCACAGTCAGTGTGCCCTCCAGAAGATTCACTGTCACACTGTCTCCGTCTTGAACCAGTTTGCCCACATTGGGAATGATGAGCAGAGGAAGGCCTAGATTGAAGGAATTCCTGTAGAAAATTCGCGCGAAAGACTCTGCAACCACGCCACCAACACCGAGTTCCAGCAAGACTCTTGGTGCTTCCTCTCGGGATGAACCTCCGCCGAAGTTGCGTCCCGCCACAACCACATCGTTTCTTTTCACCTTGGATGCGAATAGCGGCCTAGGAATTTCGAATGTATGCTTGGCCATCACCGGGTATTCTAGTATGGTCAGGTACTGGCCTTGGATGATCTGGTCCGTGTCTATGTTGTTTCCGAAGACCCATGCGCGGCCGGTTATGTCCGAGAGACTTTTGCCCATCCGTCAGCCCCTCCTCGGATCTGTGATTACGCCAGTCAAGGCACTGGCTGCCACCGTCGCAGGAGAGGCCAGGTATATGCGAGAGTCCTGATGCCCCATTCGTCCTCTGAAGTTCCTGTTCGTGCTCGAAATGCATACTTCCCCTGCTCCAAGGACTCCAAGATGACCCCCGACACACGCACCGCATGTGGAGTTTGTCACAATACCCCCCGCTCGCATGAATATCT